>CAZTER010000105.1:0-6348 GCA_964612045.1 uncultured Bdellovibrionales bacterium | reverse complement strand
GAATAACATCCTTCCCCAATGACGATGCCATCTCAACAACCCTAGAGATAATTGAAATGTGCCCGCGGTGCAAACCATTAAAACTTCCTATTGCTAGAACAACAGGGCGCCCCTTAATTCCTTCTGTATCAAAGGAGCGATAAAGCTTAGTCATTAAACTAGATATCCTTAAGTCTCTTCTTCGCATTTGCTGCATCAACTGATTTCGGATAATCAGCTATTAATTTTCTGAATACTGCTCCCGCTGCCACCTTATCTCCAAGCCTAATAAGGACAGAAGCTTGGCGATATAAAGCACTTGGAACTCTTATAGATTTTGGAAAACGTGTTACTAGTTCGGCGTAATGCTTAATCGCACGAGCATTCTCATTCAATCCTTCCGCACTTATGCCTAGCCAAAATATAACTCTAGCAGCTTGAGGCTCTGAATGAATTAGATCAAGAACTTCCTCAAAAACACTTCGTGCTTGGGAGAATTCTCCCTCTCTAGTCAACTGCAATCCCTCTAGGAATCGCGGACCAACTTCTGCTGATAAGGTGGAAGCTTCATCTTCATCTTCACCTAAAAGATCAACAGGAACTATAGCAGGAGTAGGCTTTCTAACTCTGGTGCCTCCATCTGGAGAAACAACAGGAATATCGCCTCCCATTGAAACTTGAGGATTGGATGGTCTCGATGAAAATTCTACACGATCTAACCTTCCTCGAAGTTCCTGTATTTGAGATCTAAGATCTTCAATATTAGTTAATTGCTCTGCTTGAATACTTCTTACATCATCAAGTTCACCCTTAACTCGATCTACGGAGCTTTGTAGTTTTGGAACTCCTGTAGAGCAACCAATTAGTGACAATAATATAACTGATAGTAATAATTTTGAGATCTTCATAAATACTCCAAAGCACTCCCTATATGTTCACTACGATTGAAAGAAATTAGCCAGTAGGAATATGCAATCAACTACAATATTCTATCTCGTTCTACCTACTTTTACACCGAAATATCGCTGATTGTTAAAACGTATTGTGAGTAAATCTTCTTAATTGATCGTTTGCTATCTCATAAGATAGGTAGAAAAAAAGCGGGATAGTTTCCTATCCCGCTTTTCTTAGAAACAGATTTAAGCATCCCGCCACTAACAGAGATGCTTAAAGAGTTACTTCATTTCAACTTTGAAATGATCTCTTCTGTTCTTTGCCCAAGCAGCTTCATTGTGAGCTGGATCTAGAGGCATATCCTCTCCGTAGCTAACAGTTGAAACTCTTGCTGCTTCGATTCCTAGAGCCTTCAAGTAGTCAGCTCCTGAGTTAGCACGTCTCCATCCTAGAGCCATGTTGTACTCGTTTGTTCCTCTCTCGTCGCAATGTCCTTCAACTTGAACTGTAGAACCAGGGTTAGCTTTTAGCCACTCTGCATTTCCCTTCAAGATCTCTTTTGACTTAGCTGTAAGATCAGAGCGATCGAATGCAAAGTTGATATCCTTAAGTGGACCACCTGCATCTGCTACTGGTATGTTATCATCGCTACCGACTTTCTTTGTGCGACATGCACAACCGGTTAACGCAAGCGCAAGAAGCGCAACTGCCAAAATTCGAACAAGCTTCATATATTTCTCTCCTTAACGCGGATTACCCGCAAAAAATCCGACTTTCAAGCCGTCTTCCAACCCCGCCATAAATACAAAAAAATCACGTCGAGTGGAAGCCGCCAAATTACAAAATCTAGAACGGCTAGATAACTAAACCTAGACCAGCTCAATACGTCCTACTGCCAACCTAATCGGTTTAAGCGAAAATTCCTGCAGCGGGTCGCATAATAACGGGTAGATTTAAACTAACCACGACAAGACTGCAATATGTTAAGATACTTATCGTAAAAATTAACTCAAAACTTAGCCAAACTAGTCAACCAGAGGCCCCCAAGTTGGCTCTGAGTCGATAGAACGCCCCTTGGTAATGTATGTAAAGGCAGAGCCATCTACTCTCATAAGAGCGATTCCGAAGTTTCCAGCACCCCTTTCATAGGTCGAGGCAAATACTAAATATCGACCATCAGGAGAAAATTCAGGGTCCTCGTTATCTCCGACAGAGGTCAATTGTAGAGGTGAAGAACCATCAGGCGCTGCAGTAAATATCTGAAATCCTGAATCTGCTCGACATACGAATGCTATGCGATCGCCCTTCGGTGACCAAGAAGGAGACGTACAATAATTAGAGGTTACAAAACTAACTCTAGTTACACCTGATCCATCCATCCTCATTGAATAAACCTGCGGTCCACCTGCCCTATTGGAAACAAACAACATCGATGTTCCATCTGGTGACACAACTGGAGAAACATCTATTGCGCCATTAGGAGGAGTTAGTTTTGCTTGGACTGAACCATCTTTTCCTAGCACAAGAATATCAGAATCATCTCCGATACTCCTCGAGACAAGGAATCGATCTCCAGGTAAAAATCTACCTCCAAGCTCCATGGCTGGTCCTCTTGTTACCTGAGTAATAGCTCTAGAAGCCACGTCGATTGTAAAAAGATCTGGAATGCGAGAACGATAGGAAGTAAAGGCAAGGGCATTCCCTGCTGGATTCCAGGAAGAAGACATCGCTAAACCACGATCATTGGTTAATTGGCGAACATTGCTTCCATCCATATCCATTACAAAGATCTCTTTGAAACGGCCCACCTTAGAGCTAAACGCAATTTGAGTTCCAAAAACTCCATACTCTCCAGTAAAAAATTTCATTATTTCATTTGCAAAGCGATGTGCGATCTTCCTGTATTGAGCGGCATCAGCAACATATTCCTTAGCTAAAACCACCTGCTGTCTTTGAACATCATGAAGAAATAACTGTGCCTTTATCTGCCCACTTTCTTCAACAATGATGCCGCGCACCAATCCTTCAGCACCAATTACGCTCCAATCAGAGTAAGCAAAACCATCGGCTCCAGCACATTTCCCTGGAGTTTCAATAAAAGATTGCGGTGCTACAAGTTGAAAGAATCCTGAGATATCAAGATCTCTTGATATAACCTCAGGAATCTCCTTGGCTACATTAGAGCTTCCTACCTGGAGACACATCTGAGGAATCGCTACTGGAAATAGGCGTGCAGAGCCACGAATAGAGATCTCAGTCTGCGCTTCAGCACCTACACACATCCCGAATATAATAGAGAGCAATAATGTCGATGAGCCAACTACTATTGAGGAAAAATTATTTAGAAACCCTTTAGATATTCTATTTGTAACAAACACTTTGATATTCTCCAGAAACAAATACAGCGAAAATAGATACCGATGAAAGAAAAACGACTTAATAGAATAGAAACAACGGGTCGACGTTATCATCTACTGATCAAGTTGAGAACAGACCTCTGCTGTAAAAATTAAAAACACCGCTAACCTAGCAATCCCTATTCTCTAGGATCAAAGGACATCTTCACAGCTTTAAAGTACTGATAAACAGATGTTGGAGGTGGCGGCAAAGGACTCGCTTTATACAATGCCCTTAAAACCGATTCGTCATATTCTCGATTTCCTGAAGATTCTACAACTGCAACATTACTTACAGTTCCATCAAGAGCGATCTCAAATGTTACCCAGGTATTAAGAGCTGCGGCTGTATTGTACCATGTCCATCCACTCTTAACTTTATTACGAAGAACCTGGCGATAAGTGAAGAATTCTGGCGGCATTACTACGCCTCCACCCATTCCTTTACCACCGATTTTTGCTGCTCCGAATCCTTGGCCTCCAGCTTCAGAAGATTCACCCATATAACGTTGAAGAGCCTTCTGATAATCTTTATTTACATCTGCTGGAGGCGCCTCTTTAGTTTTGGATGCTTTTTTTGAGTCCTTGTCATTTTTTACTGGGACTTCCTTCTCTACCTGCTTAGTTGCTACTTTTGTAGGTTCAACTTTTGGTGTCGGCTGTACCTTTTCTTTCTCTTTTTCCTTCTCTTTCTCAGCTAAGGATATCTCTGCATCTTTCTCCTTCGGCGTATCTTCTTTGGTTTGCTTAGTTTGAAGATCTTTTACCTCCTCTCCTCCTGTTACATTTTTTGGAGGAGCAACTGGAGTATCCTTGCTAGTAGTAGCAACCTGGGCCATTCCTCCCAACTTAGCGCCACCCTCTAATGTGATAGAATAAACGATCCCGGAGTTGTAATCTTTAGGAATTGAAAACGTGGTTAGCATCAGAACAGCAATCAGGATATGCCCAATTACTGAGGCCGCTAAACCAAATGAATATATAGAGCGCTCTGCGCCGTCCACGACTACTTTCGCCTACCCTCTGCAGGTGCCGAAACAAGTCCGATCTGCCGAATACCGGCCTGATGAAGCTTTCCCATAACCTCCATAATGCGATTATAAGGTACTTCACCATCGGACTTTATATAAATCTTCCTCTCTGGCTCTGGTCTAGTGTTCATAATAGCTCCCGCTTTTGCAGAAAGCTCATCAACACTCACCTTATTACCAGCACCTAAATAAACATCCCCTGCTTTATCTATCGAAAGGACTACTTGCTCAGCAGATCCCTGTAATGGAGCGGTTGTAGCTTTAGGTAAATTTACTTCGACTCCCTGTTGAAGCATCGGAGCTGTAACCATGAAGATAACCAATAACACCAACATAACATCGACCAACGGAGTAACGTTAATCGCAGCTACGGGACCACCATGAGCAGAGGGATCGAAACCTGAACCGCCAGCCATACCTTATTACCCTTTAGCCATAGTTATAAAATCACCGATAAAACCGTTCATCCCCTCTCGGAACTGACGCAAACCGACAGCAAAGTAGTTATAAGCAACAGCCGCAGGAATTGCAGCAGCAAGACCGATCGCTGTAGCTACTAGAGCTTCGGATATTCCCGGAGCAACTGCTTGTAAAGTAGAAGACGCACCTGGAGCACCTAAACCGTGAAAAGCATTCATAATACCCCAAACCGTTCCGAAAAGGCCGATGAATGGAGCTGCACTAGCAACTGTAGCGAGGAATGTAAGTCCCTTTTCCAATCGTTGCGACTCTTCAATCTCTGCACGACGCATCACACGCTCTACTGTCTCTAGGGGCAAAGACCTAACATGCGGTTCTTGAGAGAGACGAGAGAACTCTCTATTTCCAGCTGAAAACAAAACAGCGAAAGGGCTCGCAGATAGTCGTCTTGTCGAATCATCGATTCGTGCAAAATTTCTAGTCTCCCAGAACAGCTGAGAGAACTCATCAGAATCAGCTTTAGCTCTTCTAAAGTGAAGAAGCTTACCAATCGCAATTGCCCAACTAAGAACTGATAGCGCTATAAGAATAAACAGAACAGCTTGAACAACTGGGCCTGAGCCCGAGATCATTTGAAGCAAGGAATGCTCTCCTGCTCCAGCCGCACTAGCCATATCTCCTACGGCTCCAGCTACAGGTAAACCACTGGGGGTTAGGGAAAGATCCGGCATTTCAACTCCTAAATTTCACAAATAACTTCGCAGGCAATTTATCCTATAAAACAGATTCCCGCCAGAGAACACTGACCTGGAACCAGAAACAAATTCGCGCTATAAGTGTGCCCGGACTAGGTCAAACAGGAGATTTTGAGTTTATGACAGCAAGCGTTGCAATTAATGGATTTGGAAGAATAGGAAGAAACGTACTCCGACTTTTGGCTGGAAATCATAAAACTTCGGCCTTTAAAGTTGTCGCTATTAACGACTTAACTGATGCAAAAACACTAGCGCACCTCCTTAAATATGACTCAATCCATGGAAGATTCGATGGCGAGGTCAGAGCTGGCGATGGATTCCTAGAGGTAAATGGCGAAAAGATTAAAATCATGGGCGAAAAAGACCCTACCAAGCTTCCTTGGAAGGAGCTTGGAGCTGACATCGTCATGGAGTGTACTGGAATATTTACAGATAAAGAAAAAGCAGTTGTTCATCTTCAAGCTGGAGCTAAAAAGGTGCTCGTATCTGCTCCGTCAAAGGGTGCCGATAGCACTATCGTTTATGGAGTAAATCACTCTGCATACGATGCCAGTTCACACCAAGTTGTTAGCTGTGCTTCATGTACAACGAACTGCCTTGCCCCTGTAGCTCAGGTCCTTCATAAAAATTTCGGAGTTGTACGTGGAACGATGACAACGATCCATTCATACACAAACGATCAGAGAATTCTTGATCTTCCACACAAAGATCTACGGAGAGCTAGAGCCGCGGCAGTCTCCATGATCCCAACATCAACTGGTGCAGCTAAGGCAATCGGGCTTGTAATTCCAGAGCTTGCAGGAAAGCTTGATGGATTTGCTGTTCGCGTTCCAACTACTGATGTTTCAGTAGTTGATTTTGTTGCTGAGCTTG
>CAZTER010000104.1:0-6356 GCA_964612045.1 uncultured Bdellovibrionales bacterium | reverse complement strand
ACCCAACATTACTGGAGTAGCAACAACTGCAAAGAACGGTATATATCGAACACTTGTCAGAGCAGCGGCAGTCAAAACAATAGTATTAAAGAGCTCTCTTAACGATATGCGAGAGGGAAAGAATCCTATTCCAAAAAGAAGAACCAACAGAGAAAGAAGGAATGGCTTGAAGGTGGCATCGTGAAAATTAGGGCTTCTCCACTCTAGATTCAATCTCATAAAGAATTCACTTCCTACTAATTGGAAGGTATTTCGCCAGAGATCTAACCCATAAGGGGTAACTAAAGTAGCGAAGAGAGAGACTAGAACCAACAACAAAGCACGAAGCCAACTACGTCCCTTTGTTTGTATTAAATTTTCGACAGCAAAGGTGGTTAATAAAAAAAGCCCTATTACAAAGGCTGGATGTAGATTTGCCCAAATTATAAATAGAAGAGCAAAACTAGCTAAATTAGATATAGAGATCTCTCGGGCTCTAAGCCTCGAGATCATCAGAGACAATAAACATAGCAGAGCAAAGGAGAAGATAACCGGCCTAACAAACCACTGTAGATAAGCAGCACCGAGTAGAAGAATAAATGCAAAAACAGATACTAAGGGTGCTACCTCCAAACGACGCGATTCACACTTTAAAAGATAGAAAAACGAAAGAAACGGCAAAAGCCAAACACAAGCTGTAAGAGCGACAAATCTCCCACTGGAAAATACGACCCATAAAAAAAGATCGGCTAACCACTGATTTGATATCCAAGACTTACCACTTTCTAAAAGAAAGCTATCTACTCTAGGAATTGAAATACTTTGCGCTATTAATTCTCCCGTTCTCAGATGCCATCCTACGCCAGGATCGCCACAAAGATTCGGTTCAGAAAATATAAAAACGGCTAAAATTAAAAGACCGAATATCTCTAGTAGATACTTAGAACGAAAGGGAGATTGATTGGCTAGCATCCTTATCTCTCAGCAATTTTATCGAGCCGTAAGCTAAGGCACTTGGTAGCACCTCCTCCCTTAAAGAACTCATCAATCTCTACCGGATGAGGCGTTCTCCCTTTCGATTTCAAGATTGCTTCTGTCGCCCCGCATTTAGATGGAAGAACGATATGATCTCCAACGACAACACAATTACATGCAAACCTAAGAGCATCCTCTGAAGGAATCGGCAATAACTCTATCTCTCGTTCCATCGCCTTAATCGATTGCTTTGTAAATGCCTCTGGGAAAAAGATGGCACTACTCTCTGATACTGGAGCAAAACATGTATCAAGGTGATAAAAACGTGGATCTACTAATTCACACGGAACAACGATCTTTAAATTAAAAATCTCACCTACTTTATCTAAGGCTGCTCGATCTGTTCTAAATCCGTATCCGCCAAAGAGCACCTCAGGTCTACTAAATAAAGCATCTCCTTCGCCCTCAAAGGAAAGCTCTCCCACCGTCACAACTCGATAACCGAACTCTTCAAAGAAAGATCTAAATCCTGCTTCCTCTCCCTGCCTCTCTTTATATTTGAAGGTAGTAAGGATTGCAGTTGCCCCTTCAATTAAACCAGCATTGGCTGTGTAAACCATATCTGGTTGCCCGGCAGTTTGCGTTACGTAGTGTAGCTTCACTCCTAGATCTAACAACGCCTTTTCAAAACCGCTCCACTGCGCAGCAGTGCGCTCCTTTGGAGGACGGACAGAGGGATCCATCCAAGGATTAATTTTATAAAGAACATCAAAGTGTTCAGGCTTACAGATCAACCAATCATTTGAATCAAAAGGAAATTTCATCCCCCTATTGTTGCCGATGGATCGTCATGTGTGAAGGGGGGAAATTCAGTAATGGCAACAATAAAAGCAAAGGAACCCAAAAGATCATAAAACTAGGGAGATTCGTCGTAAAAATTAATAGTGGAGCTATGTATGCCAGAGCAAGACAAACGATCGATAAAGATCTTTGATATCCATCCTGCTCTTTTATAGACAACATCAACCAGACAATCAGAGGTAACAGAGTAACCCAGTCATAGATCCATCCATACGGAGTTAAGATGGAGGAAAGAGCGATCAAAATAGGGATATTCGGCAGGGATCTCTTTCTTCCTTGCGTAATCAAAAGAACAAGAGTGACAAGAAGGGCAAGCCCAGGCACTACAAAGAGAGGCCAAGCTGGTAAACTTTGTGTAAGATTAAAGACTAGAAGTCTAATCGGAGTTACAAGAGAGACCCCCATCCACTGCAATGGCGAATAATTTGAGGCGAGCCATAAAGAGGTTATTCCAGGGGAAGACACCTCTGCCAGCATAACCCATAACGTCATCGTGGAAGCTACTAAGAGAATAAAGCTAAGCCGAAATCTTATGACTCCATAATAAAATAACCCTAAATAAAGTAAAAAATTACTCTGAGGTTTAAAGATCGCTACACTTATACATAAAGCAAGCGCGACTCTATTAGATTTAGATAGGGCAAAAACTCCGATAAGAGCGATGAGAGAGTGAACTAAGCTAACCTGCAATAGAGATAAGGTAACCAGGGTTGGATAGTAAAATAGAGCAATGATTAAAAATCTCCTGTGAGATTCCGGAGTACCTCCTCCTAACCTAAGAGAGAGCGTGACAATAAGAGATAGACTAAGAATAGAAACAACAAAGAAAATGCAAGCAAAACTCAGAAACGAAAAGGTCGAGAATGGAATAAAGAGTGCTAATAGCCAGGGCGGAACATACAGAATTCCAACTTTTTCAAAACCAAGGCTAGATCCGAACGCACTTAGAGCATCAAAGTCATAGGGATTACCACCATGAAGCATGAACTTTGCACCTAACCAGTAGGAAGCGAGATCTGAGTTTGGAAGAAGAACAGAGATGGAGCTGCCTGTCCCTAAAAGAATAGGCAATCCAGTAAACAGCCCCAATATGAGCAGAGAAAGTATCAAACTTTCGAGGATAATCTTCATAGAATACCGGAGTTATAGAACACCTTCATACACGACGAAATTCATATAGTTTAATCAATTTAATGCGCTAGACCTGAACAAAGACACAAACCTATGCATTAACGGCTCTTGAATGAGTTCTAAAGACCGTTTAAAACATACCACCATACAACTCCCAAGTTTTGAAACTCACGAGGGCCAATGTCTAATACTAAAAATGTAGTTCGAAAAGCTGTAATTCCTGCCGCTGGCCTCGGGACAAGATTCCTTCCTGCCACAAAATCAGTTCCTAAAGAGTTACTTCCGATCGTTGATGTTCCAACAATTCAATTAATCGTTCAGGAGGTTGTTGATGCCGGAATCGATACTGTTATCCTTGTTACAGCTAAAGGCAAATCAAAGATCGTAGATCACTTCGATCTATTTCCAGAACTTGAAGAGAAGTTAGAGCGAGAAGGGAAGCACGACCTAGCTGAAAAGCTTCGTAGTACATGCAACATGGTCAAGGTAGTTTCCATTCGTCAAGGCGAGCCTAGAGGACTTGGTCATGCGGTTCTCTGCACGAAGCAATTAGTAGGAGACGAGCCATTTGTTGTTCTCTTAGGTGACGATCTAGTTGATGCCAAGGTTCCATGCACCAAACAGATGGTGGACGTATATTCGAAATACCAGAAATCGGTTGTAGCATTAATGGAAGTTGACGATAGCGATGTTCCTAAGTTTGGTATCTGTGGTGGCAAAGAGATAGAGCCTCGCGTCGTTGAATTAGATAAAATGGTCGAGAAGCCAAAACTAGTTGATGCACCATCAAAGATGGCGATCGTAGGACGATATATCCTAACACCAGAGATCTTTGACATGCTTGAAAGCACTCCTCCTGGCAAAGGTGGTGAGATTCAGTTAACTGATGCGATGGCTCGCTTAATGAAATCTCAGGGATTCTATGGATACCGATTTGAAGGCAAAAGATATGATGCTGGAGATAAATTCGGATTCCTTCAAGCTAACATTGCATACGCCCTTAAAAACCCAGAGATCCGCCCTAAATTAATGGATTACATGAAGAGCGTGGTTGAATCCGGAGAAGCATGAAGCAAAAAGAACATCCGTCTTTTAAATTTCTAAGAGAATGGGTGATGCTTTATGGACATAAAGAAGTCCCTGACAATATAGCAGTTCAAGACTTCGTCATTTGTGAATCAAAAGAAACTATCAAAGCGCTTAGAGCAGAGCTGATAGCGATTAAAAATGGAAATTTCGAACAGGCCTCTCTCGAAAGTTTTCTTGGAAGATCTCGATTAGCAAAATTCAATTCATTCCAAGCTTGGGCAGAGATTATGCTTCTCTGGCTCGCTGAGCATGAAAAGCACGCCTAAGAAGTTTATAAAGAGAGTTATCTTTCTTTATAAACTTAAGAACGAATTACTAATTACCTCGCCCCTTTCTTAATCTTCATCTCACGAAACTTCTTATTCTCAGCTGAAACGATCTCAAAAGCCTCTTCAGGAGTATCAACAATATGCACAACGTCAAAATCCTGAGGACTAATTAATCCTCGAGACAGTGGCACATCCTTCAACCACTCGATCACACCACTCCAAAAAGAACGATCTAACAATACCAAAGGACGCTTCTCTATGTGCTTGACCTGTATCAATTGCCAGGAGAAGAACAGCTCTAATAAAGTCCCAATCCCTCCAGGAGTACAAACAATACAGTTCGAAAGACGCATAAAATCATCCAAGCGAGAAGAGAAGCGTTGGTGATGCCTCTTTACATCAAGATGAGAGTTTGGAACTGGCTCAAACTCTAACTGAATTGAGATTCCAAAGGACAAAGTCTTAGTTTTTTTCTCCTTCTGGCCAAGCTTTGCACCTTTATTGGCAGCTTCCATCAGCCCAGGGCCACCACCAGTTAAAATATCAATCCCTTCCCAAGCCAAAAAACGTGCGAGATTAAAAACATCATCGTAAGCTTTAGTATCAGGCTTAATTCTGGCGCTTCCAAATATACAACATCTAAAAAAGCGATCTTTTTCTAGCTCTACGATCTCATGCTCTAAGTAGATTACCCTTTGATATAAGTGTTGCAGCCGCTCATCTAAATGTCGTCGTCTCTCTCCACGGGAGATCTTTGATATCGGAGAGCGCGAAACCTCCAAAGATGACTCCTGTGTTTTTTTAGAGCGCGGAGTAGACGTCTTATTTTTTGATATCTTATTAGAATTTTTTCTGAGACTTCTTTTCGAACCTTTCTTCAACTTCTTACTTCTCAAAGCACTTTACCTGTAAAAACCTCCCCTAACGGGAGAATAAAAAATAGAGGGAAACTCAATCTCCTCCTCTAACTATTACGATGCTAATACTTACTCCCGCTACTCGGAAGAGGTCAACAAAAAACATTCGTCATTTCTAACACTTAGCTAATAAGCTTAGGCGACTCTTTTGATATTAATAAATAATTCGGCAGATTCTTCTAATGAATTCTCAGGTGAAGCTCCTGTATCAAAGGAACCTCCTGAAGCAGCTAGTTGCTCAGCCAATAGAGCACTCCAGGTCTCCCAGCCCATGACATCCTTACGTTCTTCTATCATTTGAGAAACTACCGCAGGATCATCACCAGGATGTTGATCACTTAATGACTGCAGCACTGTAACTACAAACTCTAGTGCTGATGCAACTTGGTCAAAATGTTGATCTTCAATCTGATCCACTGGCTTTCGTACAACACGTTCCTTAGCTCTCTGAACTGCTCTTAGAAGCTCCGCTGCCGCCTGCTCTAATTCACATATCTCAATTTGACGGATCTGCTTACCTAACAACCGAGGGTTATGATGGGGCTGAAAGAAAGAAAAGATATGCACTCGGCTCCTATTACAGTTAGAATATTAAGGGTACTACAACTGATACTTGGAACTGGTACTTCTATTAATTTATAATCTGGGGCAACTTTTTCGGCAAGGCAGGATTAATGATTACCTTTCGTTCCGTCTTATACTGTATATGGATACTCATTCCTCTTACATATTTCATGATCTCGCTATGGGCAGTATTAGAGAAGAAATTCGGACATAGAAAGCATGAGCAACCTGGAGATTACTCCAGACAAGGCTGGTTCACTCTATTCTGTGTTATTGTTGCATTTATAATTGATATTTTTACATTGGAAAATTTAGTAGCGAGCTACTCTCCGCGAGTAATTCCCCTTCCCTTTTACCAACTAATACTGCTACCTCTAATTATGTATATTGGAGCTATGATTGTTGGCCCGTCCGCCGAACTTAGAATCGCTAAGAGCAAACTACTAAATAAAAGACGTACGAAATGAGGAAAATTGCTGGGATAGATGAGGCTGGACGAGGGCCATTGGCTGGCCCAGTTGTTGCAGCTGCTGTCGTCTTTCAAGAAGGATACTCCAATCCCAAGATCAAA
>CAZTER010000103.1:0-6387 GCA_964612045.1 uncultured Bdellovibrionales bacterium | reverse complement strand
GTAAAGCTGTTAATCTTTCTAAGACCGGCCCTATTTTTTCAGCTCCTGGTGGAGATTTAGATCCACTTACACCACATCCCTTCCAAGGACTATGAAGGGGATCTCCATTAGCATTAATGAAGGTATCAATCTCTTTAGCAACAGCATACGCCTTTTCAAAATCCCTCTCCGTCCAGAAATTAAAAGGAAGATCTGAGAGATCAGGGATGTCTCCTTCAGGCGCAGGAAAGCCTATTACTTCTGATAACGCCTTATAACCACTTACGCCAGATCTGCGAATCCCCAACTCCAATGAATGCAGATGACTATCTAACTTTTGACAAAGAGCATTTCTATTACTACGAGCCTCTTCAATCTCTGATTTGCTCGGAGGTCCTAGTTGAATAGTACGTCTAAGATCTTCAGATATTGCTTGATTAGAACTTCTATTATCTAATGAAACAGCTAGCTCATTTAATCCAACACCAAAAAGAGCAGCCATTATGGCTTGTCTTTGTGAACCAGAATCAGAAAGAAAAAGAACTTTCTCTCCATTCTTAACCGACTTTAAAGCAAGATTTAAAACCTCTCCTAAGCGGTCTCCGGGCTTTGTAAATACAACTCTCTGATCATTCGATACTTCAGGAACAACATCACTAACTGTCTTGGTTTTATTAGCGATATTTGAATCGACGAGTGAAGGAATCGTTGATGAGTTTAAAGGTTGTACTTTTCCCGAAAGAGAAGAGTCTAATTCTCTAAGATTTAAGAGTTCTTTTGTTAGCACATCACTCATAATTTCCGTCCTCTGAGATATTTCTAAGAGATTGATTGCTCGTTGTTAGTTGAAAGGCCTCAATCAAATTAAATGCTGGATTGAATTCGAGATTATTTGAGAAAACCAACCTATCTCTATTTAAATGCATATCTACAATCACGATCACCTCTTCTAACTTCTCTTTAGTAGAGAAGTTTCAGTTTTGTCAGGTTAATTCCATCTATATAGAGAAGCTTCTTTCTTTCTCTAGAGCAATCATTCGGTCCAAAAATAAAATCGGACAATTTCCAGACATAAGTGAAACAGTCTGACTAAACACCCACATGATTCACCGAGATTCACTCGGTTCATTTAAGAGCAGATCTTAATCTATGTTGGACGTTACACACGGAGAGAGAAAGAAAGTTGAAGATCCAAAGAAAGATCTTCTCTCTTTAATCGACACAAGTTTTGATAAAGAAGTCGAACTACAACTGCAAGCACCAAGAAGTTATCAAGACAAGTTTACAGCAAAGCTCGAAACAGGCGTTGAAAAATTATCGCGCGCTACCGAAGGAATCTTAGTTAGAGAGACCAGACAAAATCTAGATCGATTAGTTACTTGGTTAAAAGCAATTACTAGAAGCTGTTTACAAGATCCGAGCGATATCGATCTAGAACTTGCTTTACCAATGATTATTAACCAGATCGCGGATGCTGCTGAGGATTATGCCAGCGCAGTTAGTCTACCACGCTTACGCGAACAACATAGACAAACATTAACAAGCTTTGAGAGGGAGATTAGAGAGGTTCGTTTGCCTTGGGCACGCGCATTACTCGACAAAATGTCGCTTAATGACTCGTTACCAGCTGCGGAAAGACTAGCTCTATCAACTTCATTCTTTAAGGAAAAGTAAACAAAAAAGGAGAAAATGACATGAGTGGAGCAATGGCGGTACAAAATCTTGGAGAAGGGCAGAGAGCTAAAGTAGTCGCTACTGACGCGTCTCTACATAATGCAGATCTTCCATCACTAGATGAAATCAGATCAGGCGGAACCTTTGATCGCGCGAAACGATTAGATGACGCCTCACTTGCGGAAGCAATGGAAGGAGCAAAAGGACTTGATATCGAGGATGATAATACGCTTGTATCGTTCGGTATCGAAGAACAACGAGAAGCAAGTCAATTAGCAGAAAAGACCGTCGAATATTCTCGTAAGAATGACTTTACGGCCATTCGTGAAGCAACTGAAGGAATGAATGAAAAGATGCGCCAACTTAATATGGGCAATCTTAAACCATCCATTTGGGATAAAATTCTTCCAGGCAAAGCTGCTAAGAGAATTAACTCAGTATTAAAAGAGCATAAAGATATCTCAGAAGGAGTAAGAGAGTCGATCGAAGCTCTAGCTGGTGAAAAGCAGAAGCTTATGGAATACCGCGCTGCTGCTGAATTAGATATCGAAGCATCTGAAGGATTAATCAAAAGATTCGATATTAAGATTGCTCAACTTGAGATTCAACGTGACGCTTTCAATAAACGTGTAGGACGCTTTATTGAAGAGCATCAGAACTCTCAAGATGAGAGCGTAACTCAAACTCTAAAACAGTTTGAAACAATTCGCGGATTAATGGAGAGAAAATTGAATGCTCTAGTTAACTCCAGAGCAGACCAATTTACAACTCTTGAAAATCTAAGAAACTTCCAAACAACCTATAATGTTTTAATTCAAGCGGCAGAAGATCAAGCTAACTTTAACAAGCAGGCTTGGAACAATACGGTCTCAGTTCTTACACACTCAGCCCGTCAGAAGGGTGTTCAGAATGCGATTGACTCTCAGCGTGAAGCAGCTGGTCAATGGATGAAAGCAAGAGGAGATGCTGCAGTGAAAACTGTTGAAGATACAATGCGTACACTTCAAACAGGAGTCATTGATCTCTCAAGAGCTCTTGAATCAATTGATAAAGCTGAAGAGGCAAATCTTAAGCTTATCCAGGGTTGTAAACAGGCTCAAAGCATCCTCTCAAATGCAAGCAGTCAGATTGCTGAGAGAAGTGCAAAAGCTAGTGAACGTACCGCAGCTGCTGCTCGAGCCTCTGAAGAGGAGGTCGCAGGAATGGTGGATGAGTTTAGTAAACTCAGCGGCCCACCACGCGCAGCTTAATTTAATGAACAGATAATAGTGGTCGAGTCGAAATGGCTCGACCACTAAAAAACCACCCTAACTTGATAGGGAACAGAAAGGATCCGGGAGTAGTCATGGATTTATCAAAAATTATCGGAAACGTTCTAGGTGAAGATGCAGTAAAACAACTTGCAAAGGTTGGAGTAGACTTATCAAAAGTAGAAAAGAAAGGTACGGCTGGAGGTTCTCCAGAGACGGTACTTGATTTCAATTTGGCATCTGAGACCCTAGGCAAAGCTACAGCAGCAGTCAGAGAAAGATTTAAATCAACTCCTCCAAAAGGACCAACAGCGACTGTTAGCGCTCCACTTCCAGAGGAAGTTGAGGAAGCTGAAAAACATAAAGAAGATCTAGGAGAAGGAGGTAGCAAACCTGAGAAAGGTGAGAGCATGCGTAAAACCGCTGCTAAAGCAGCTTCTCTAGAGCTTCCTATCATTAAACCAAGTCCAGAAGTTATTGAAGCTCTGCTTAATGGCGATGTTGCTAAATTTAATGAGATTCGTCCTGCGGGAAGATTAGAGTTAAGTGGAATAGATCTTTCTAAGCGAAGTTTAGTCGGCATAGATCTTCGTTATTGTGAACTTTCAAGAGCAAACTTTCGCGGAGCGGATCTTTCAGGTGCTCTCTTACAAAACTCTAATTTAAGTCGAGCGATCCTTGAGGGGACAACTCTAACCGACGCAAAACTAGTAAATTCAAATCTAGAATACTCGAATTTAAGCCGTGTTGTAGACGCTCGTGGCGCTCAGTTCGCAAACTCAGTCCTAGCTTATGCGGATATGAAGCACTCAAACTTTGATGGATCATTATTCGACGATGCTAAAGCTCCGATGGCGGATCTCTCGCACTCTAACTTTAGAGGCGCAAGCATGCCACGAATGGTTCTTGGACGGGCAATAGTACATATGGCGACCTTTGATGGAGCGCTCATGAGTGAAGCTCGTTTATTTCAGGCTCGAGGAAAAGATGTAAGCTTTAAAGGCACA
The DNA here is from genome assembly GCA_964612045.1 of uncultured Bdellovibrionales bacterium. Classification (GTDB taxonomy): domain Bacteria; phylum Bdellovibrionota_C; class UBA2361; order UBA2361; family UBA2361; genus CAZTER01. The sequence goes on along the minus strand of CAZTER010000103.1, from coordinate 2,477 downwards.
ATACTAATAGGCGCTGAGGCAACAGAGTCACAGTTCAGTAGTTCAAACCAGAAAGCTGATGGTGATAAGGTTCTACAAACAACCTTTGAAGGCGCATGGACTGATGGTTTTATTCATAACAATGCTATCGCTCCAGAGTTGCTTGCGAAGGCAAATGATCAAGGATTTCCACCTGAGGGACTTCTTCCAAAAAGTGCAGAAGTTGATAAAGGAAAGGTCCTTATTGATAACATTCCGGGCACAGACAAGGTGCTCTTTGACTCAGCAATGGCTGAGCTTAATTCTCTTATCGGATTACAAGCCTTTAAGAAGATGATCCCTGAATTATTCAGTCACCTTAAGGTCTCACTCGCGAGAGAACGGCTCGGACTTCCTGCCTTTGAACGTAAGCTACATTACGTAGTAGTCGGCCCACCAGGAGTGGGAAAAACTACCTGCTCAAGAATTATGGGTAAGCTTTTCCGAGCAATGGGGCTTCTTAAAGATGGCCATGTAATTGAAACAGATAAGAGTGGAGTGATCGCAGGCTACGCAGGACAGACTCTTAGCAAGACAAACGAACTAGTAGATGATGCGCTTGGAGGATCGTTAATTCTCGATGAAATATATGCTCTTACTGAAAGCAAAAACGATGACTATGCTAAAGATGCAATCGTCGTACTTGTAAAAAGACTGTGGGATGATCGTAAAGAGTTTGCGGCATTCTTCCTTGGGTATCCTGGCCCTATGAAGGACTTTATCGCAGCAAACCCTGGATTTGACCGACGTATGGCAGGAATCATCGAGCTTCCACCAAACACATCTGGCGAACTAGTCCAGATCTTCTCTAGCAAGATGAAAAAAATGGCTCTCTCTTATGATACTGAAATGCTAGCTCAAGTTAGCGTCATCATGGCGATTCATAAGGAGTTAAAGCAAGAGCGTTTCGGAAATGCTGGTGCTGTAGAAAACTTTGTTGAAGATCTCTCTAAGCAGATGTCTTCTCGGTTAAATCGCGAAGGTAGCTTAAATGATAAGGTCAAACTTACCACAGCAACAGCAGAGGATATTCCAGTTGATAAGTATGCAAAGTTACCTTTTGATAAGTTACCAAGGTTAACAGATCTGCACTGGATCGATAGCGAGGGTAAAACATATAAATTTAAAGATCTTCCGAAGGACGGAGAGTTTCCGGACCTTTCTCCTGATTCGCTAGAACTAGTTAGAGGATTAGTTAAGAAACATGATCTGGTTGATATTAGTACAGAACACTAAACATTATTAAATCACTTATGATGGAGGAAGCTCCATCATAAGTCTTTAAATCCTATTATTTAGCAGGGACAAGGTCATCTATCTCTGTAGGAATTGGAATGCTGCTGTGTGGCGCATGTCCGATCTCATATTTTTCAAACTGATGGAAAGGGATCTTTCCGATCTCACCGAAGACCTCAACAGCTCCATGACAAGCATTCGTAATAGCTGGAAGCTTAGGGAAAATTAGATCTCCTCGTTGTTGAGTCATAAATGACAACATCGAATATAATGTTCCTGTGTATCCAACATCAGGGCGATATCCAGCACTAAATGTACGTACCTCTACAGCACCTTCTTTATCTACATAAACTAGATATGGGTACTTAGTATCTGTTCCTAGACTGACAACGATCCTCTCTCCTGCATGGCTAATAATATCTAGACAATACGCTGTAGTATGCACGCCCTTCATTCCTTGAGCATTGATAACAGTATGGTCTCCTACTAATTGAGCTAAACCGGCTGTTTCCCTAAACAAAGCAATGTCATGGTATCCAGCGTCCAAATTCTGCTTTAAGTAACCAGTATCTAAATATGTTGAAGGGGTGAAGATCGCTCGTGTTTTCTGAGGCGAAACACCGAGTGATTCTAGAGTTGCCCTGGCCATGGCGTAGGAATGTACGCCACAGTCTAATCCGATTCCTCCCCCAGAAATCGCTTCTCTTAAAAGACCAAGATTACCTCCTAATCTTCGAATCTCCACCTCTTGTTGCTCAGCAACAGTGCCATTAAATATTGCGGCAGATCCAAATCTACCTAGAAGATCTCTGCCCGCATCCGTATTTATCAACCAATACAATGGAATCGTGGTCGTAAAGCAATCTACCGGAACAATTTGATTAGGATAATCAGCTAAAAGCTTTGAATAGGCAGTCAGCTCTCCTGGCAAACATAAAGGTTTCTCACAGAAAACTGGACCAGCACTGGCAGAGAGATAATCTAATGTTCCAGATAAATGATTATTTGGTGGAGTAGCAAGAACTGTCCCATCCACCTTTAAATCTCCGGAAGAGAGCATTTTTAAGCAGTTCTCGGCTGAGATATAATCAGCTAATGGAGTATTTGGGAATCTAGACCTCAGAGCATTAACAATCAGAGCTCCGTTACTCTCTTCGTTAAGACTTACAGGAATTATCTCTATTTTATCTTGTACTCCAGGAAGAGCCTCGACTAATGTTTCA
>CAZTER010000102.1:0-6416 GCA_964612045.1 uncultured Bdellovibrionales bacterium | reverse complement strand
GAGCACCCAATACCAAAACATAAGATCTCTGCTGGAAATATATTTCTTCTTCTAATAGCAGCGACACATACTAAGGCGATCGTTATTACTAATAGTATTGAAGGTAGATCCTTCTTCTGAAACAACAGAGGCCTTGCAAAGCGAGAGGTAAAGGCCTGAAACGCAAACTGTCTAACCTCACTATTGATATTAAGAAGTGGAACAAAGGGAAATCTTCCATTTGGGGTCTGAAATTCAGGCATATGGCTTGCGACTTCATAGCTAGCCATAGTGCCGATCTCTTCAGGCATCCTTACTACCGAGAAAGCAAGAGCTGCAAAGAGTGGTGATAGAACCACATAGCGAATGAAATGCTTGCGATAAGCAGCTCGAGTAGCTGGCACAGCAACACGCCACAATAAGTATAGTCCATGCGCCAATGCGATCACCAAAGTGGATGGTGTATGCAAAAGACAGCCGATTCCAATTACAACTAAAACAAGGGTCATTCTCCCGGAGAGAACACACCAAAGGTAAGCAGCAAATACTAAAGCTGCCCAACCTCGCGGCAATCCAGCTGTTAAACGCTGTACAACATGACGGGTATGTAAAAACCAAGTAACAGCGAAGAAACCTGCCGCAGTACCAGCAGCAGCACGCACTGCTAAAAATAAGAACAGAGATGTCAGGCTTAACTGTATGAACATTACCCAATGACCCATCATGATCGGATCTTGAACAATGTATGTGACTGCAGCAGAGATCCAGTAGTGCAGAGGAGCGAGATAACACTCCATCATCGAGGTAATAATGTCGCCTCTGAATAGATCCGGATCTATAATTTTATAAAACGGATATAACTGCTGTAGTGCATCATCAGTTGTCCACCTAGGATGAAACCAGAAAGGAGATAGATTATTCCAAAGCGCAAATACATATACCAAAGCCGCAATTCCAAGTAGGATCCCAGCTATCCACGATGACTGATAAGACAATCCATCATAAGGGAGTGCGCCGTCAGATTTTAATGATTCTTGTTTGGTTGTTTCAGTATCTTGCAAAGAATGAGTGGACTGACTCAAGTGCTCCTCCGGCAAATCAGATCGCTAAACCTAGTTATAAACACACTAGGCCCATTAGGATCCAGTAATTGGTCCATTTTGGTCGTCATTTTGTATAACCTAGAAATGGCCATCATTAAAGCTTTCCCCTTTCGGTAAATTGAAGTTTAGGCCAATAATATGGCCAAACACCGATTACTTAGCTCTTAGGTTTTTATGATATCAACACTAGATAAGACCCCTTCAAAATTTGCGCCTACTGTATCCTCTCGCATACTACACAGGTTAGTAGTGTTGGGATTAGCTATAGCACTATCATCTTGTGGTAGCGGCGGCGGAGGTGGTGGTGGCGACAGCTTTGTTGGAGCTGCCGTTGTTAATGTCAGAAACTCTCCAAGTAAGATCGATGTTGGAGATCGTACACAGGTCAAGATTCAGATCAGCAGTGTTCATCAGGATGGAATAGCTCTTAAAGTTCGATTCCCTTTCGGCCTAGTATACGTTCCGAGCTCCTCATTTATGGATATAAATGGTGATGAGAAGGATATGTCCCCTACCGTATATAGAGAAGATGATTCAGTCAGATATCTAGTCTACTACTTTACAAAGAAGCAGTTCAGCGACAGCGATGCAGGAGAGTTAGTTCTTGAACTTGAAGGTATCGAGAAAGTTGAGAAGGGAAAGATTGAAGTCGATGCAGATGTAGATGATCCGCTAATATCTAACGATGTTGAGTTCTCCCTCGATAATCCTGAGTTTGGTGCAGAAGACGAAGCTTCGATAACTGTTACAGAGTAATCTAAGTCTTAATAAGATAGATTTTTGAGTATTAGTCTCGGCTTAACACTCAAAAAGAGTTCCATAACTCCGCATTTGGCTAAGGCTACCTTAGCCAAATGCGCGATTCGATTATATTTCATTTATACTGCTCCCCGAATCTCGAATGTATGAGATAATCGATCGATATCTAATTTGAGTTTAAAGATACTGAGGTAATTCAATGATCTTTGGGAAATTCCTCAAAAGCACTAAGCCCCTTACTTCAACTACAAAAACAAACAAAATCAGTTCAGGCGTACAATCTGCAATTCTATCTGTAGTTGGTGCACACTCCATCCCACCGATGCCTGCAACAGCTCAAAAAGCATTCCAGATCTCAACTGATCCAAAAGCAGAGGCTCATGATTTTGTTGCTGTTATAGAACCAGATGAAGGTCTAAGCGCTCGTGTTTTAAAGATCGCAAATTCAGTCTTCTTTGATCGTGGCAAAAAATCTAATACCGTAGAAGAAGCTGTCACCGTAATTGGGATGAACGAGCTACGATGTTTACTAAATGCTTCCTCCCTAGCAGAGATCTTTCCATCTACTAACCCATCCAGATCTCTTATATGGAACCATGATCTTGCAGTAGCTTTATTTGCCAGAGAATTAGCTTCACGGACTGCTCCGCAGGTAAGTGAGATGGCTTTTCTGGCAGGACTAATGCACGATCTAGGTAAGCTACTTCTCATTCAAAGAGTACCTGATAGTTATCAGAAGGTATTTGGTATCATACGCGAAACAGGATGTTCCTTCTGCGAAGCTGAGGAGCAGGTTTTTCCATTTACTCATGTGGATGTCGGACAACTAATCGGTGAAAAGTGGCATTTTGGAGATGAAATATTATCAGTAATTACTCATCACCACTCTTCAGATATTCAATCATCTTCTCCTCTTACAAGGATTATTACTATTGCTGATATGATTGCTCACTCAATTGGAGTTGGGCATCCCAAAGGATTTGCCGCATTTCAGCAGAAAACTACAGAGAAATTACCAGAGATGATAACTCGGCTTGATATTAAGGTGGGAGATATAAGAGATTTAGTAGGCGGTATGAAGCGACTACTAGAGCTCGAGCAGGAGCGCTATACCTCTCAGAACTAAGGGAATGAATGGATTTTTGTTTCGCCAATCTATGTCTACTAGAAGTTTCTCTCCCGATCTGGATCGCAGGTATCTTTGGATTACTGGCACTCTCCTCTCCGATTTTTGCCCTGAGCTTATTAAAAGCAAAAAAAGCTAACGAAGAGCTTCAAAAGACATTGAATGGAGATAAAGAAAGATTAGCCCAATTTGAAGCCCTAACTAATAACTTAGCAGCAGCCGTAATGGTGCACTCCAAGGATGGTGCATTGATATATTGCAATCCATACACCGAGCTTCTCACAGGAACTCCGGTAAGAGAGATTGTCGCGAATAATTCTGACTATATCAGTAGCCTCGTTCACGAAGAGGACAGAGTTCAATACGCCAGGGTTCAACAGGTGATATCAACTGGAGAGCCTTATCAATGTCGATTCAGAATATGGCACAAAACTGGGATTCTAATGTGGGTTGAGTGCCGATCTGTTCCGATGTTTTCACAATCAGGAGAGATAGTATCGACCCTTTCAATTGTGTTTGACGTGACAGCAAGCGTTAGATCTCAACGCCAGGTAGAGGAACGAAATAGAGAGATCCAAGATTTTACCTCGATGGTATCGCATGACCTTAAATCTCCTCTGGTAACGATTAAAGGAATGGTGGCGTTAATCAATGATGAGATGGCAGCAAAGATGCCTGCTGAACTTAAAGAACCGATCTCTCATATAGGACGGGCGATTCTTAAATTAGAGAGTTTAGTTGCCAGCATTCTAGAGTATGCCAGGGCCTCTGATGCTGAGATGCGATGCGAAAAAGTAGATCTCGATGAGATTGTCCGAGAAGTTGTCGAAGATTTAAAACCTCAGATTCAAAATATACAGGGGAACATTCAGATATCATGCTCCATGCCAGAGGTTATTGGCGATACACTAAGGCTCTCGCAGGTAATCACCAATGTTATCTCTAACAGTATCAAGTATCGATCAAATGATAGAGCTCTAACTATAGATATAAGTGAGAGAGCGAGTACGAGATCGACATTCTTTACCCTAGCTATATCAGATAATGGCCGTGGAATTCCTCCGGATAAATCGCATTTAATTTTTCGACCTTTCTATAGATACGACTCTGCGGACATTGAGGGATCTGGTGTTGGTCTTGCTTGCGCTAAAAAGTTTATCGAGAAGTTTGGTGGAGAGATCTGGGTAGAGAGTGATGGAAGTACTGAAACAATTATCTTCATCTCTTTAAAACGAGCGTAAGAAAGAATTCATCTCTGGTTAAAGCAAAATGGTATTCTCTATTATCAAATCACTTATTCTTCCTCAGGATAATCCATATGTCTCAGGAGGCATGGGAATTGTCGAAAGGTATAAAAGTAATAAGACCTTCTGGGATAAACACTTTGAGCTTTCTCGCTCTTTTCAAAGAAATAACATCTTAGAGGCGAGCACAAACGGTCGCATAATTGTGTATGGAGCAGGACGACTATTTGATCTGGCACAAGATGTTGTTATTGATAACTTTTCAGAGGTTGTTCTTGTTGATGCAGATCCAGTAGCAAAGATCGCTTGGCGGAAATTTATTAAAACCAATAGAGATAAGAAAACTCAGATTCAAGGAGAGATCGTTGAGATTACTGGTGCCATTAAAAACTGGTCTAGACATCTAGCGGAGCAATTCAGAAGCCGTAAGACTTTAAGTGAAGAAGCTCTTGCTGAGTGTATCGCTTCAGTTCTTGCTGTACCAACAGAGCCTTGGAGCCCACCTCTAGCGGATTGCGCTATCTCCTTAAATCTCATGGGTCAGATACCACTTGTATGGCGAGATGCAGTACTAGATCTAGTAGAGCAATGTTTTCCTAATTTGCTTGATCAATACGGAATGGTAACAGGCCGTGCAAAGGAAGCTTTAGTTCGAACAATGCGAGAGCTACAGATTGTTCATCTTGAACAGCTAAAAGCAGCACAACCTAAACGGATAATTATAATCTCTGATGATGAGTTCTACTTCTATACTGAAAAATGTGCTGAATGGGAGGTAGAGAAAGCCCTTTTTATTTCAGACATGATCCCACCTTCTGGATATAAAGTTAGTGCTAGCAACTCCTGGTTATGGCATATAGCTAGAGAAGGGATCGAAGAAGATGAATTTGGTTCGATCCATCGCATAATAGCTTTTTGTCTCGACAAAAATTAGCTAGCTAAATCTTGTAAAGATATACTTTAAAATGGATGTTGAAGAGCTACAGCGACACTTTGAAATTAGAGGTAAAGTTACTATCTCCTCTATAGTTGAAAAGTTTCCATTAATAACACTTAAATTTGGCAATAATTCCTCTGCTCAGATTACTACATACGGAGCACAGATCCTTTCATGGATTGATGAGAATAAACGAGAGCAGTTGTTCTTGGGTTCAAGACTAATTATAGAAGATGGAACTGCAATTAGAGGTGGTATCCCAATTATATTTCCTCAGTTTGGACCTGGCATACTCCCCTCTCATGGTTTTGCTAGAAATCAGGAATGGACCCTCACAAAAAGTGGAGTGATGAACTCTGGAGAACCTTTTGTTGAACTTGTACTTACTGAGTCAGAGAAAAGCTTAGCAATCTGGCCATTTCGTTTCCGCATAGTTCATCGGATTATCTTGGGTCAGAAACTCTCCTCCGAGATAGTGATCTCTAACTTATCCGATACAGATCTTACTGCACAGTTCGCATTTCATTCCTATTTCAGAGTTAACTCTATTCATAATATTGAACTTCGAGGATTTGGGGATAAACAGTTTATAAATACAGCTAAGAATGGGGAGAGAGCTGTCTCTCCATCAGGAGATCAAGTTATTAAAGAATTTACAGACCGAATCTACTGTGATGCTCCGCCTCCTCTCTATCTAATTGATAACAAAAGTTATCAAGGCGTAGCTATTCATTCTGAAGGAATGGCTGATGCTGTAGTTTGGAACCCTTGGAGTGACAAATGCGCATCATTCAAGGATCTTGCGCCTGATGACTATCTTAAATTTATCTGTGTTGAGCGCGGAGCAATTAACTCCCCTCTTTATATTGCCAGTGGTAAACATCTATCACTGAAGCATCATCTCTCAGTTATCTAAACGATACGAGATCTCTATCAAACTAAGGTTGGCATACTTCCTGCTTTTAAACAGAGCTAGGGACAATGGATGTCCTTGAATTTAACCTCTCTTTGTTTGGAATAGGATATGACAACCAACATCTCAGGGATAACAAAACCGGAACGTTTGCAAGGTGTTACTGCCGAAACGGAGACCGATACAGAGACAACAACAGAAAAAGAAGTATCGTCTTCTGGAAGCGAATTTGAGACCTTTTTAAAAGGTGTATTGAAGTCCGAGGACAGCAGTTCCTGCTCTGAAGAGGAACTTTTTGCCGCAATGGTTATTCAAAGAATCTCGGATGTTAAAGGTGAAGAAGCTGCAGATAAAT
>CAZTER010000101.1:0-6422 GCA_964612045.1 uncultured Bdellovibrionales bacterium | reverse complement strand
GCCTGCAACGACGTAATGTTTGATCCTAGTGTAATCGCCATACCTTCCTCCTTGAAGTGCTGTGTCGATACCGGATTGATCCTTCAACCCGGGAGTGGAGCGTCCCACATCAACCAGAATGGCTGACGTAACCGAACCAGTCAGCGCACATGAAAGGAATTTGAGTAAGAACAACTGAACCGCTAGTGAACCGCAGAACCGTACATCTACATCTCAAACTTCAATTACAGCGCAACATCGTCTCCAAATATCAAGAACGGATCTGTGTGGCTTTTTCTTGAGCACAAAATATATGATCAAAAACTATTTCAAAAAGCTATCATAAAGAGCTGATTTTAATCGAAATCTGCGGTCCATAAATATCTACCTATCTATGGACCGCAGATTATTTAAGCAATCTTACCTTAAAAGTGAGAGCGCTAACGAAGGCTGCTGATTTGCCTGAGCAAGAACTGCAGCACCAGCTTGTTGTAGAATTCCAAGTCTCGTTAACTCAGCAGACTCAGTAGCTACATCTACGTCGCGAATACGACTTTCAGCAGCAAGGAAGTTTTCTCTGGCGACGGAAAGGTTATTGATAGCAACCTGCAATCTTGACTCGGTTGCACCAAGTACACCTCGAGTAGATGCTAGGGAGCTAATCGCTGAGTTAATCGCATCAAGCGCTAATCTAGATGCTGACTGTCCTTCAGAGATATTTACTCCACTGATTGAGTAAGTAAGTGCAGAGCCTCCGGCGGACGCGAGTCCAAGTGCTTGTAGTGTACCCTGAACACCTTCAAACGAGACTCTCGAGGTAGACTGTGAATTGAAGCCAACTTGAAGAACCAACTCACTTCCACCTGATAACAGTTTTACACCGTTAAATTCAGTGGTTAATGCAATACGCTCGATTTCTGAGCCTAATGCTGTGAATTCATTCTGCAGAGCTGAACGTTGTACTGTTGAGAATACTCCGTTTGCAGACTGCTCTGAAAGTTCAGCTAAGCGGGTAAGAACGTTTCCGATCTCTCCCAAGGCCGAATCGGCAATTGCAATCGTCGAAATACCATCATTCGCGTTTCTAACCGCAACTGAAGCTATTCGAGCATTTGCTTTTAATGAGTCAGCGATAGCTAATCCCGCTGCATCATCACTAGCGCGATTAATTCTCTGACCTGAACTTAATCTCTCATATGTTCTTGATAGATGATCAGATGAGATACCCAATGTTCTCTGGGCTTTTAGTGAGCTTATGTTACTACCAACTGTAAGTGCCATAACGTTCCTCCGTGAATGCTAAAGTATGCGATCTTCCGTTGACCGCTGGTTACCCCACGGGTGATGGCCATCATGACTAATTCACAATGTAACCACGGCTAATACACGCAAACAGATCATAGACCTAGCGCGTATATCGCCGAACGGGATTTTCTATACTGCATTTACAACAAGAGGAATCTTGTTACTGATACTCGACTTTCTTCAGGGTCGAGTCGGGGATTTCCTCGCTACCGTTCGATCCGAAACATGGGGCGTTTCCGGATTCACTGAGGAGGATCGGAGTATAGTCTTTAGATCTTAAGCACTTTTTTAATGTTCTCTTAACTATATGTAACTTACCGAAATAACTTATAGGATCTTCTATCTCTGATTGATTATTTAACTACAATAAAATTTTAATTCTCTTTCCAAACTCTTCTCGAGCAATCTTACTGACATCAACTGGATTAATATTCCAAGGATCTGTCTTTCGTGTTGGAGCTATGACCTTATGAGAAACAATTGATTTTATCTTGAATTTATTGGCGATCTCTTTAAATACCTTACGCAAAGCCTCATATTGAGACTTGGTAAATCCTGGTCCATTTTCTGGACCTATTAATTCGATTCCAATACTAAAAGCATTCACGCCAGACCTAGAATCTGGAGGTGGCATCAAGCTCTCTCCAGCATGCCAAGCCTTATCTTCAAGATCGACGCAATTAATCACACCTCCTCGGCGATCAATTATATAGTGAGCCGAGACCTCGTAACGATCTAATAGTTTCTTGCAGGTTTCAAGTTTAAATGGAGTTTTAGATTTAGGCGCATACATGGAATGAAGAACTACAACATCAACGACCTGATCCTCTCGCTTTGAGAAATATTTAGATGAAAGTTTTTTAATTAGCCTCACCTACTCTTCCTTTAATCACTCAAGAAGTTGATCTAGATCCGTCGCGAGCCGTGTAACAGCTTCATTATCAGTCCCCTGATAGAATCCCCTAATATTCCCATCTTCGTCTACTAAAACTACGCGAGTCGTATGTAACGAAACATCTGGATTTGTAACCAACTTGAAGCCATCAGCGATGATCGAGGTTATGTCATCTCGAGAGCCAGTTAAGAATCTCCAGACCGGTGGTCGAGCATTAAAGCGCTTTGCATACTCCGTTAACGCCTGCGGTGTATCCCTCTCTGGATCTACAGTTATAGATAGAAAACGGACCCTGTCTGATGAAGCATGTTCTCTATAAATTCGAGCTAATCTCCCATTTAATGCTGGACAAACCTTCTCACAATTTGCAAAGAAGAAATTTATTATCCAGATATGCCCCTTATATCCAGCGGTAGAAAATGTTGCGCCATTAGTTTCTTGCAGCTGAATCTCTGGTGCTTTCCCAAATATATCGAGAGATGAAGCCGCAACACCTTGGTTAATATTATCATCTTTATCTTGAATCTCTGTATTGGATAGCATCTCTGTCTTGGATAGCTCTGCCTTGGATAGCTCTGCTGAATTACTCTGCTCTAAGTGCAAAAGTTCACGCACAAATGTTGGCAATGAAACCAGTCCTAGAACTACCGATCCCCATAAAAGATATGACAGAACATTTGATCTCATAAGCGTCAACTTCTAACGTAAATTAACAAACTGAGTGATAAATAATGGTCTAGAAAAAGAGTAATAAACTAAAAAGCGAACTCTCACCACATCCCGATGGCATAAACTGATAGCACAATAGGAAGATAAATAACCGACCTAATAATTACCTGACGTGCCGCGATATTACTCTTATCTCCTGCAAAATGGAGTGCGCTATTCAGGAAATAAATTCCCGTCAATCCAACTATTGCTCCACTAAGAGGACCAAACCAACCAAGGAATAATGGTAATAGAGAAACCGCAAATAAAACCGCAGTCCATGCGATAATATGCCTTACAACTCGATCTCCCTTTTGATCAATTACAGGTAGCATACACAATCCAGCCTTCTCGTAATCTTCACGGTATAACCATGCAATTGCAAAAAAATGAGGATGTTGCCAGATAAAGACTATGGCAAAAAGAAGCCATGCTGGGAGATCAAGGGACCCAGTAACAGCAGCCCATCCTCCAAGAGGAGGAAGTGCTCCAGGGACAGCTCCAACAACTGTATTCAACCAAGTTAACCGCTTTAATGGTGTATACACACAAACATAAATAAATGCGGTAAGGAGAGCGATAAATCCGGAGAGTAGATTTGCAAAAACAGCTAGAAGAACTACCCCACCTATTGCTTCTAACAATCCGACTCCAAGCGCTTCCGCTGGAGGAATAACACCTGAAGCAACAGGTCTATTTCTAGTGCGCGCCATTAAGCGATCAGTGTCTCGCTCAATAACCTGATTTAAAATACTTGCGCCATTACAACTAAGCGCAGTTCCAAGAGCAACAATAATTCCTAGCCAAATAGAAGTTGAAGTATTAGCAGCAAGGGCATATCCAAGTAGTGCTGTAATAACAACTAGCCCAAGGACATTAGCCTTGCCACCAGTGCAATATAGGTTAAGACGTGCCGACATCTTGGATACCGAATGAGGAGATTACGTGAGTTAAGATCTTATGATACCAAGGATTTGTCAAATACCGTTAAAACTCACGTTTCATCGGGCGAGAAAGTAACCGATGCACGAGATCTCTTGGGGATATCTTGCCCTCTAAAAGAAGATTTACAACCTCTGCAATCGGCATCTCTACACAATGTTGTTTAGCTAAACGAAGTACCAACGGAGTTGAAATAACACCCTCAGCGACGGAGCCAAGTGTCTTTACTATCACCTCTAATGACTCGCCCTTTCCCAACCTATAGCCGACCGTATAGTTACGGCTAGTTAAGCTTGAAGCAGTCATAGCAAGATCACCGAGACCAGCAAGCCCGCTTAAAGTTTGTCGTTCAGCACCCATAGCAACCGCAAGTCTAGTAATCTCTGCTAACCCGCGAGTAATTAAACCAGCTCTTGCTGAATCACCAAGCTGCATGCCATCACACACTCCAGCAGCTAGAGCGACAACATTTTTACACACTCCACCTACCTCGACCCCGATCGGATCTACCGAGATATAAACTCGCATTGAACCGATAGAAAATAGCTCAGCAACAGATCGCGCAGCTTCTTCATCAACAGAGGCAGCTACAACACCGACTGGTCGACAGTTTGCGACATCAGTCGCAAAGCTTGGGCCCGAAAGCACTACGTAAGAATTATTTCCTTTTAAGTTAGCTGCTAAGAACTGTAATGGAGTCTGCAAAGTATCATGCTCTAATCCTTTAACAGCACTTACTACTACCGTTGAAGATGAAATATCCGAGAGTAATGCAGTAGCAGATGAGCTAGAAAAAAGTTTTACTGCATCAGCCAAAGCATGCGAAGGAAGCGCAATAATTAAGAAACTAGAACCAACCAGATCCTCAATAGAAGAGGTTGCTTTCATATTCTCCGATAAAGCCACCTCTCGCTGATATCTTGGGTTAAGTCGTGATTGATTAATTCCTTCAACGATCTTTGAGTCAGAAGACCAGCCTATTACTTTATGTCCATTAGCTGCTAAGTGTTGGGCTAGAGCTGTGCCCCAGTTACCCAAACCAACTACACCTATAGTCATTAACTTCACTCACACAAAACTAATTAGCTCGCAATAAACAGGATCTTCTTCTCCCTAACCAAGCAGAGCCTATGCTCCACTTAAAGTTATTGAACCTCTGAATCTGTATCGTCACCTACGATCTCTGCAATCGCTGCAACTTTCTCACTCTCTTCGAGATCAACGATCCTTACTCCCTTCGTATTTCTTCCTACAGTTGGGATATCGCTTACTCGGAGTCTAATTACCTTTCCTCCGGAACCAATTACCATAAGCTCCATACCGTCCGTAACAAGCGCAAGAGCTACGGCGAGGCCATTTCTATCATCAGTACGAATATCTATAAGTCCTCGACCTCCTCTTCCTTGAGCTCGATACTCAGAAAGTTTTGTACGCTTACCATATCCATTTTCACATACAGTAAGAATTGTATATTCAGCAGAGGTTGGATCGTTATCTCTAGGAGCTACGGCCATTCCTACGACCTTATCTCCATCATCCAATTTAATTCCTCTTACTCCACCAGCAACACGACCTACTTCACGAACATCACCCTCTTCAAAACGGATCGCCATTCCGTTTTGTGTTGCAAGAACGACATCCTTCTCTCCTGTCGAGATCGCAGCACCAATTAGAGCATCACTTTCCTCTAATTTAATTGCCAAAACTCCAATTGAACGTGATTTGCTTAGATCGCTTAATGAGGTTCTCTTCACTTCACCACTTCTAGTAGCGAAAACTACTACTTGGTCCCCTTCAATCTTAGAAACAGGCAGAACAGCTGCGACAGTTTCATCAGCCTCCCTCAAATTTACAAGATTTACTAAGGCTCTTCCTCGCGCAGTTCTAGCAGCTTCTGGAATCTGATAAACTTTCAACCAATAAGCACGCCCTTTGTTGGACAACACCATAATGTCAGAGAGCGCTGTGGCAACGAAGATATGCTCAGTAAAGTCCTCTTCACGTTGAGCTGCACCAGAGACACCTTTTCCACCTCGTTTTTGAGCTCGATACTCAGAAGATGGTGTACGCTTAATAAATCCTTGATGACTTACCGTAACGACCATCTCGAGGTCTTCGATCATGTCTTCCTGAGTGAACTCAGCTCTTTCACCGATAATCTGAGTACGACGATCATCTCCAAACCTTTCTTGAATTCCCTTAAGTTCGCCAACAATGATTGAATCAACTTCCCTACTATCAGCAAGAATCGCCAAAAGTCTCTTGATCTCCTCTGCTAAACTTTGATGTTCCTGCTCTACAGCTAATCGCTCCATCCCTGTAAGTTTCTGCAAACGAAGATCTAGGATCGCTTGAGATTGGATCTCGGAGAGACTAAATCTTGCCATCAAAGAAGCGCGCGCTTCTGGTGGCGTACTCGCGCTTTTAATCAACTGAATAACTTCATCGAGGTTAATTAATGCAATCCTGAAACCTTCCAAGATATGCATCCGTTCTTGCGCTTTACGTAGCTCAAATTGTGTACGACGAGTAACAACTTCACGGCGATGATCTATAAAGTGCTGCAACAACTCAGACAATCTACATGTAACTG
>CAZTER010000100.1:0-6443 GCA_964612045.1 uncultured Bdellovibrionales bacterium | reverse complement strand
AACTCTCGAAGCTTTGAATATGTTACGCTGTCAACTTGTAGTGGGGCTCTTTCTCCTGAATCTTTATTACGATCAAAGACACCTACAATTTCTGGATTCTTCCATCTTGTAAGCGATGTTTTAAAATCTGCACTATCCTCTTCAAGTGGTATAGTTAAGATCAGCTTTCGGCCTTCATTATCAACAATAGATTTTTGAGAATAACGTCTTCTAATTTCAGACAACACGCCAGGTCGATTTTTTAGTGATTCATCTGATGTAAGAGAAAGTCCAGCTCTAGAAGTAGAGTCTTTGACTTTAGCTAACTCTATTATTGTTGGTGCAATATCAATTGTACTTACAGTATTGCTTACAATTCTTCCTCTATCGGCTTTACGATAGCTCTTTAACATCAGTGGGACATGAGTCTCTGAACTATACAATTTAAATCCATGAGTTGGATCTCCTTGCTCCATAAATTGCTCGCCATGATCACCAACTACAATTACTATAAGGTCTTTCCATAGATCTTTGCTCTTCAAGTAATCGAACAATCTTCCTACTTCACGATCGGTGAATGCTATTTCTCCATCATATTTACCGATGTTTTCCTTCATCTTTTCTGGGTATTCGAAGCCTCGATTCTCTGCACCAGAAAACATATCTGCAAATTTTCCAGGAGGATCGTATGGATCGTGAGGGTCTAGATAATGGACGTACATAAAGAATGGAGAGTTGTTAGCTGAAACTTCATTTAAGATATCTATTGCTCCATTGGTAATGATATCTGCACGAGCTTTTAACTTGTAATTATATTTATCGAATCCTTGATTATAACCAAACTCAGGGCTCATCCATGGATTCGGTGTAATAGCTCCAGTTTTATAACCATTACTAGAGAATACCTCCGCTAGTGTGACGAGATTATCACTAAGAGTTGATGAAGAAGTCTTTGCCTCGCTTCGATCATTCGGAGGCATCATGCCGTGAGATACGGGATAGAGTCCGGTTAAAATGGAAGCCACTGATGCTGGTGTCCAAGGAGCCGCGCTAATAGCATTCTGGAAGAAAGTATTATCTTTAGCGAATTGATCTAAAATAGGAGAGGTATTTCTAGGATACCCATATACTCCTAAGTGATCTGCACGAAGTGTATCTAAAAGCACGATCAAGACATTAGGTTTTTCCGGTATCTTCTCTGAAGAACATGAGCCTAGTGTTAAAATTAATAACAAGGCTGAAACAGACTTAAGGAAGAGAGATCTGTTGAAAAATGATTGTAATTTCATGGCGGTAGAGGATAGCGAGGAACGAGTTTGACAGCAAGGTGTGGGGGATCTCTGGGAGATATTGGTTAAATATATAGTATTAAAGTTTGTAGAGGTATTTCGCAGAGAGAGTCTTTATTCAGAATGATTGCTCGGAATCACAAGATACAAGGAATGGAGTCATTTTAGTAGTTTAGCTAAGCAGGCAGGATTAGGTTACCTGACTTTGGCGCGAACTAAGTAACTTAACTAACCTAGATTATATAACTTAGATATAAGTGGTTTTTGAAGAGGTAAAGACATGAGATCTCTAGAGCGCGCAGTGCAGTCAGATATTAGTCCTTCTGTAACAGGAGGAACTCCATCACTGGATACTAATGCACCTGCTCCGAACAGAAGAGATGCATTAAAGGCAATTGGAATAGCTAGTGCTCGTCCTATAACGGATACACGGTCAGATACTGGAAAGATTGTAGGCGAAGGTGGCGCTGTTATAGGAACTATTGATGTCGCTGAGATTGCTGACTATTTACAGACGCAAGCAGTAGATGCAGCGCGAGCAGATCGTTCTGGGCGCAGTGGACAGGTACATACTGTTGTTGCTGGTGATACTTTAATTAAGCTTGCTAGAGAGAATGGCGTTACATTAGATAGCTTAATAAAGGCAAATCCAATTTTTAAACGTGACGATCCAAATATGATCAAAGCTGGAATGGAGTTGGTCGTTCCTCCGAAGAAGAGTGCATAGAAAAAATAGAGTAGCCCCGGCACTAGGTGAGTGAAGATTGAGTAGCCCCGATACTCCTTGATCGGTGCTCTGAGTTGGTAGCCCCGGTACTGTTTTTGTTGTTTTGGTTAGCTAGTAGCCCCGGTACTAGATGAGTGGCGCTAATCAAAATTTTACTTTCGCTTATCTCCCATTACTGTCAAACTGTAACTAATGTTGCGGGGAGGTGAGCTGCGACTATTTGAGCGGAGTTCTGGGGAGGGCGATCAAGCCGCCTCATCAGGTTCCTCTGAGCCTTCTCTAGCTAGTGCGTCTGACCTATCTCTTAATAGCTCTTTCCCTAAGAATTCATCCGAACGTATTGGAATCTTTAATAGATTGTTTGGGTCTGAAGCTCCAAAAGTTGAGCTTGCCAGGAAGATTCGCCGTACGATTCCACCCGGAGTCTCGGTCCATAGAATTCTTAACTATTATATTAGAGGTAGAAGTGAGCTCTCTAATAAATCAGGTTTGTCTTTATTAATTGTACGATGCTCTTCTACTCCCAAAGCAAGAAGCTCCTTAGTTAGGTGGAAGAAGAGGTTTGAAAGCGAACACGCTGGTAAAGTTAAGGTTATTACCGAAGAGGTGCAGGACCGTAGTTCAGTTCTGCGTCGGCTATCTGGAGAACTTGCAGATGGAGTCGTCCGTCGAGGAGACTTAGGAATCGTCCAGCGTTTTATTAGCAAGATGCAGAGAGTAGCCCCGGTACCGAAGAGGATATCGGAGCTTGATTGGGGAATAAAACGAGACTTCTCTCATTTGGAATTCGTCGCTGTTGATGGTCCTGGGACCAGAGACCGAGAGGATCTTATCTGTGCTGAAATTATACCCGGTTCAAAGAGGCTGCGGCTTCACGTCGCATTTATCGATGTAACTCCATACCTCTATCCAGGATCACCATTAGACAAGTATGCCTGCGGCGTCGGAATGTCGATTTATGGAATCAAGAGTAAGATTAGAACTCTCGGAGCCGAAGCTAGCGAAGATGAATTTAGTTTTGTCCAAGGAGAACGTCGGCCAGCTTGGGTTGTCAGCATGGATATTACACTTGGCGGCAAGATTACACGTAGTAAGCTTCGACGTGCAGTTGTCATGAATCATCGCTCTTTTGATCCTGAAAGTGCCTCTCAAGAGGTTGAAGAGATGGGAACCTTTGCTCCATCTTTAATGTTAAGCTATCAGGCCGCAGAGAGACTCTTTCAGCGACGTCTTACTCGAGCGGAGGCTGTTCGACTTGATTCAAGCTCTATACAAGGAGTTCTAATCGGCGAATCCATGGTTGCTGCAAAGAGTGTTATTGCTGAAAAACTTCGAGACAGTGGAGTTCCTGCTGTTTTTAGAAATCACGAGTTAGCATCGCAAGAATGTCTTTCACAACTAGCTTCTGAGCTATCAACTGCTGGTATTAAGGTGACAGGTGAACAGTTATCAGATCCCGTAAACGTAGCTCAAGTTCTTGAATATCTAAATATAAACCGAGCTTTTGAACTACAAAAAAGAATAATTGATCTATTTGTAGCTCGATCTACCTATTCTCCACGATGTCGTGGTCATGCTGCTATCGGAGTAGAAACTTATGCCGAGATTAAAGGGCGTGATGCCGTCGGTATTCTAAATCAGATGCAGTTAAGATCTATACGAGATCACTCCTATCCACGCTTATCTAGACAAGAGGTTGCACGACGTTCTTTCGCTAGAAATAGACAAGGTGAAAGAATGGGGAATTTTATATATGAGATTATGACCCTTGATCGATTACATGAGGTGTTATCTGGACCTGAGAGATTATATAGCGCTTCAATAGATTCAAATGATGGAAGGATAGCTCGTATTTCAGTCGATGAACTAGGAATAGAAGGAGTCGTGAAGAATATGCGAGCTGATACCAGCTCCGTCAAAGATCAAAACTTAATGGTAAAACTAGTCGGATATTCAATTCCAACACGGCAGTGGATCTTTGAAAGATCTACAAAACACGAGACCATTCCCAAAGAGTCTACTCTAGAAGCTAAGTCTGCAGCATAAAAATAACCGTTCTTAACGGATCTTCGGTGTGCTATCACTAGTCAGACTTTATTTAGATTATCTATGGCAAGCAATCAGATCTCGATTATCGTCCCCATTTATAACAAAGAACGGTATCTACCCGAGACGCTTCGCAGCATCGAAAATCAGACTTATTTGCCTCATGAAGTTATTCTTATCGATGATGGTAGTAGTGATAGCTCTTCCACTATTGCCGATCGTTTTGCAGCTCAGGCGAATCCATTTAAGGTAAAGAATTTACGACAAGAAAATCGAGGAATTTCAGCAGCTCGTAATGTCGCAATATCACAAGCATCTGGCTCGCTTATCGTTTGTAACGATGGAGATGACCTGATGGCGCAAAATTTTCTTGAAGTAGCATTTAGAAGATTCTGTGAAACAGATGCTGATATAGTTTGTTCTAATGTAAAACTATTTGGCGGTGAGAACGGTCAATGGATCCCCGATCCATACGATCCATATTTTATTCGTTATAATAATATGGTTCCCACACTATGTTTATTTAAGCGCACAATTTGGGAGCAGAGTGGTGGATATAAAGTTGCCTTACCATTTGCAGAGGACTGGGAGTTTTGGGTTAACTGTTCCAAGTTTGTAAATAGGGTAGAAAAAATTGAGCAAGATTTGTTTCTTTATCGCCGAACAGAGGAGGGGTTGCATAGCCGATTTCTAGAAAAGAAATGGGATTTAGCTCTCGCTCTAGTAATGTTTGCTAATCCTGAACTTTATAATATTGAAGACCTACGCGTTAGTCAGAATAAATTTTTTGAAGCTCCAGAAGAGTGGTACACCAAAATTATTAAGCAATATAACCTTCATCCTAACGATTACCTGCTAAATATATTTTATGGAATGTATCTGGAATTCAAAGGAGACATTGATAAATCTCTAGCGCTTTATGGCCGAGCCTCTGAGCTATCAAAATTCAAAGCATGGCTTCCACTCTATAGAATAGGGAAGATTCTTGAGGGAAAAGGTAATAGCATTCAAGCTGCTCAACTGTATCATCAAGTACGCATTATGCGTCCAGATATGCACTTTATAGTCGGAAAATCTGCCGACTTAAAGAGTTACCCATATAGCTAACTACTTACTTTCTCTAAACAGAAATTTTTTGCTAATAAAATTAACGCAACTTAGTTGCGTTAATTTGGAAGGCTTGCTATCTACTGCTGTTGAGTGGAGGAGTAAATGCTTATATCAGGTCAAAATTTATTCAGTGGTAGTTTGGCTAGTGGTGATAATTTATTACAACATGCTTTGCATGAGCCTACTCTCGAAAGAACTCTTCCTCTACCAGCGCAACCCCTTGTTCTTGTCATCTCTGGCTCATGGGGAGCGGGAAAAACGACCCTTGCAAACAAAATAATCAATGCTGTCGCAGCTACTAACAACGAGAAAGGTTTAATTCTGAATGAGCTTGGTTCTCGTAGTGTAAATGCTGATATTGAACGTTTTCCAAGTGATGTTGATTTACGTCTTGTAGATGGTTGTGTTTGCTGTACATCAAATCCAGAAGCGATTGATGCTGCGCGATCTTTAATATTTAGAGGAGCTAAGATTGTAGTTATTGAGCAATCCGGTTTGGCAGAAGGATCTCCTTTAGTTCGTGCATTACATAAAGCTTTGAATGGAATTATCATAAAGGGAGTTACGATATTTGATCCAGATGCTCGAGTATCATCAACAGTTCATCATAATGTAAATGAAGCAGATGGTTTAATAATAAAAAACTCTGATTCTTTTAGTGACCTCAGTCTGTTGAGAGAGAAGGGGTTCGAACACCTTGATTCACCCATTATGGTTGTTGATTTGAATCAAGGAATTGATAAGGATTTCTGGAGAGGTTTGGTAGGTCAGCAGAGAGTCAATCGTGGTTGCGAATGCTGTTCTCACGGGCATGACCACCATCAGCATGGCGATCTTCGTGATGATAGTCATCACGCCCATGATTTAGAAAATTTTTCTAGACTTGATCTGATTTTATATCCATCAGTTTCTCTAGAAGACCTAAAATCACTTCTTGAAAATGGAGAAATTAAAATTCCGCGCGCTAAAGGCGTAATCGGTAACCTCAACTTTGATTGGGTTTGCGGTGAAGATCAAAAGGGTAAATTTACCTGTGAAGTTCGTAAACAACCATCATCCATCTTCGAAGGACGACCATTTATCTCGCTTTATTCAGACTCTGAGCAAGTACTATCAATTGATCAGTTTTCTGATATCGGTACATATGATTTCTCAGCAGAAAATGTTGATTATGTCTTAGGTCAATACCTCTCATCTGAAGATATTGCTCGAAATGTATTATCCGGTAATCCGATTCCTGTGCAGTGTGAAGCCGATCACGAGGAAAGTGCCGAGCGCCGCCTCGCCAAGCG
>CAZTER010000099.1:0-6543 GCA_964612045.1 uncultured Bdellovibrionales bacterium | reverse complement strand
ACATCTCTTGTGGAGTGACAAACATATCGAAATGATCACTACCTATATGTTTAGCTACAGCTCTAGCATGCCCAGATTCGTCAAATCCTTTCTCATGAAATCCAATTGAAAATGTTTTTATAGGACGAGTGCTATGACGCTGCATTAAGGCACAGATCGTTGAACTATCTATACCACCTGAAAGAAATGCCCCAACAGGAACATCTCCCATCATCTGCCCCTTTACTGCAGTGGAGATTAATCTCTCTAACTGATCCTGAGCTTCGACCTCACTGCCTGCAAATAGAGATCGCTGACCACTCTCCGCGACTTTATCTGGAGACCAATAAGGTTTAGGTGCAATCTCAGTTCGATTAGTAAACTGAGAAAAAGAGCTAGGCTTAGATCTTAATTGAGAAAAAGATAAAGATATAAATGTTGCTGGAGGCAGCTTAAATACATCGTTATAGATAGAGTGCGGATTAGGTATATATCCGTGACGAATTAATTGAGTAAGCGCATCTCGAGAGATTGATACTTCTCTTTTAAGAGATTTAGTAATTGGAGCAATATCGGAGGAGAAGACAAAATTTCCATTTATCCAGCCATAATACAAGGGCTTTTCACCAACTCGATCACGAGCAATAGTTAAAACTTGATCTCTTTTATCCCAGAGACCAAAGGCAAACATCCCAACGAATTTTTCTAAAGAGCTAGATATCCCCCACTCCTCAAAGGCGGCCAACATAACCTCTGTATCGCTAGTGCTTCTAAAGCTATAGCCAAGATCTATTAACTCTTTTTTCACATCTAAGTAGTTATAGATCTCTCCATTGAATGTAATAATAAACCTTCTACTTGCTGAGTGCATCGGTTGATGGCCCTCTGGGGAGAGATCCACGATTGATAATCTACGGTGCGCTAAAGCTAGATTAATAGATTGATCGAGCCATACTCCGCTATCATCTGGACCTCGATGCTGCATCTCGCTTGCAAACTGTGCAACATCTCCCTCGGAAAGAGTTTGACCATTAGAGTGGATACCAAATATGCCGCACATGGTATTAAAAAGCTAAAACTGCGAAGCAAAGCCTCTCTTGAGCTACGAAGTGCAGCTACAAATAGCTCTGTATCATACCTTATAGGATCTCGCGACTAGAGATATGTCTGAGTAGTTGCCCAATACACAAAGGCCTCGAAAATAGGCTGGTGCTAAGAGCTTTAGCTAAAAATAATAATGGCAGTAACTAAACAAATAGTTACTGCCATTATAAATAGATTAACTATTTAGTTAGATCTTCTTGCAATAGCATCACGTTGGCGAACAGCATCTGTAAATGCCTTTCCAAAACGTGCTTCGACTGCATCAAATTTCTTATCATCAGAAAGCTTAGCCCAAGCAGCTGCTGAGTAGCCTGCTTTTGTCTCTTTATAGAATGAGCGAACTTGATCGCGTGGGTCGAGACCTTGTGTCGCTGAAGAACTTGATGATGTTGAACTACAGCAACTATCCGATCCTTGTCTTTGAGCTGCTGCTTGTCTAAATTGGGCATCGCCAATCCCTGCAATCGAAATCTTCATTCCCTTTGATACAGCACGATCTACTGTATACATGTCTCCGGTTTGATCACCTTTACGAGACAAAGTAATACCGAAAACTCTTAATTGAGATCCCCCTAGACCATCATTTCCAGGAAATCCTGTAACTCTAGTAATCAGTGGTGCTCCAAGTAAGCCTACTCTACTTGCGCTAGCTTCCTTAGTAAGAGAGCCATCTGGATTCATTGAATAGGCATCAGCTGCTTTGCCATTTAAAAAGACTGCTCCTCTCATCTTGGCATCTACATGAGCAACACGGACCTCTTCTCCAGCAGGACGAACACCAGTATTTCTTTGTTGAATTGAAGCTCGGAAGTCATCAACCTGACCGGTCTTTGTTAAATGGCGGATAGCCGCATTATATTTCTGATCACTCGACATTCCTTTCCATGCTGAATCAGAATATTGAGATTGAACTATTCTAAAGTAAGCACGAACTCTCTCTGCTCCTGTAGCAGAAGGTGACGGAGTAGAAGCTCCTCCCTTATCAGGAGTTCCACCTTGACTAGGATGACAGGCTGAACCTGGGGAACATTTTTCTGCTCCAGGAACTCTACTGTCTGGCATTCTGGATCTTTGAACATCAGTGCCACCATCTTCCTTACTTCTTCCATGGATTAATCTGTCAAAAAATCCACCTTTTTCAAGAATTCCAGGACCCCTATGAGCGCCTTCATCCCTACGTGTTGTTGTTGGGATATTATCTCTTCCCATACTGCAAATATCCTAAAAATGGCCGAAAGTGGCCGGAAGAAATAGGCTAAATATCTGAAAATACTACAATAAGCACACAGATTGCCTAAATCCTCTCTATTACTTATGGGTATTTTTATTTGATATGCTTCATCTAAATTTGAATAAAAAAAATATTGTTCTAGAATGTCACATTCCAAAGGTGGTCTACATAACGTCCTTTGGAAACCGCAATTGTAGGGTGGCATGGGGCCTATAGTTGTTACTTTCTAGACTAAGATTGTCCGGTCCCAAGCCATCCCGGAATAATTTTTGTTTAGTAAATCTAACGAGGTATTTATGGCAGATATTGCAAAGACTACAGCGCATGCACAAGAAGGTGCACCTTCACTTGATAATGTTAAAGCACCAGAAGCTGGTGTGATGGAAAGACTTAGAACTGGCGTAGCAATTCTTCAGACACTTTTAATGGGAGCTGGTGGCGCTGCGCTTTCTAGCTGTACTCATACTGCTGAGCTAACAACATATCGCAAAGATCAAAATGGACGTGTAACCGAAGTTTCTGAAACAGCCGGTGCTCGTATGCACTATCCTGGACTTGCTGGCTTGATGGGTCAGACAACATTCCGATTCGAGAACATGTATGTAACACAATTTAAAGCTCACCTTATCCAACAGGCAAACCGACAAGGGCTTGATGATTGTGTTAATAGATTCATTGCTCGCTGCCCAGGCTTACAAGGTAAGGGAGATGAATTACGTTTGGTTAACGCAGATGCAACTGTTGAGTCACTTTTCAAATTCCTTGTTCATGAAGGAGTTGAGATGGGTAAAGCATTGGCATTAATGCATGGATTGATGAATATCCCTGCGTCTCAAACTAATGTTAATCAGACAACAAATGTTAGAAACTCGAACAAACTCACTGGCGGCGGCAGCCATACAGTTTGCCCTCCAGGCTCAGGTACTGGCGGAACATTAAATCCAGGAGTTCCTGGAAATGGTGGAAACGGAATTACCGCTCCAACTGGCGTAGCACCAACAGGTGTAGCTCCAGCTGGATCTGTATTCTCAGGTGGCATCACACCAACCAGCGGGTATTAATAATATCTGAGTTAGGTAAAAGGCCCGGCATAGAGTTTCTATGCCGGGCCTTTTTATATCTATAGCCTTTAGCTAAATGAACTATTTAACTGCATCGCTTTAACTATATAATTATTCATTAAATATATGTGGCGCAAACGGTGAGTTATTATTGGTTATCAGGCTCCGGTCTTCTCTAACTCCCATACCAGCAGCTTCATCTCCTACTATCCAAGAGCCGATAACAACATTTCGTCCATCAAAATTAGGAAGCGTCGCGCGGGCTTGATAGATCTTCGGATTATCACCGTAGTCCCCCTCTGAAGCTTCAACGACTCCTCCTTTAGAATAAATCGTAACATTACTTCCTTCTCTAGATAGGATCGGCTTTTCAACGAAATCACCGCCCGATAAAGAGCGAACATTACGAAAAGCTGGAAGCAGATTTGGATGCTCTGGAAATAGCTCCCAAAGCAGTGGAAGGATAGCTTTATTACTTAAGATCATCTTCCATGCAGGCTCAATGAAGTTTGTACTACTTTGAGGAATGAACTGAGAGAACTCATCTTTCAGCAACCATTCCCAAGGATAGAGCTTAAATAGGTACTGAATCGGAGTTAGATCTGAATCTAAGAACACGCCGTCACGCTCACTCCAGATTATATCTGCGATATCAATCTTCCGAGTTACTAGTCCCGCTTCTATTGCAGTATCCTGAACATATTCAACCGTCCGTCGATCTTCCTCGTTCTGAAGATAACAAGCGAGGTGTAGTATTCTATTCTCAGGAACGGCTCTCTTCCAAGCTTCAACCATCCTTTCATGAATACTATTAAATTGATCTGATCCTGGTACGGTTACAGACTTCCATTGCCACTGGACAATCGCAGCCTCAAGTAATGAAGTCGGAGTATCGGCATTAAATTCAAGAAGCTTTGGATCTCCATGCCCATCGTATGCTAGGTCAAATCTTCCATATAAAGAGGGATCTCTTCTCTCCCAGGAACGCACGATTAAATTCTCTGCGGATTCGGGTATCTGAAACTCTCTAAACCTTCTATTTGCGACTACATGATCAACAGCTTCTAGTGAGATTCTATATAACTCATTAGTTGCATCTTCTAACTTATCAACCTCAGCTGCAGTGAATTGATAAGCGACACCTTCATTCCAATAGGCATCTTTTGAGGTATGAAATGAAAAGCCTAAACTCTCGACACTCTCTGCCCAATCTTTACGAGGTGCGTAGTTTGTCCTAAGCATCTTGTTAATCCTTAAAAAAAATTTAGTGTCTTGGTTAGATTAATTAGCTGACACCTACTCCACCAAAGGAACGTCCTGTACCTCCAAATCCTCCAGCTTTAAATCCAGATGATGGAGCACGACCAAAAGAGCTACCAGATTTAAATCCAGAGCTGGTACTTTTTACACTTGAAGAAGATACTCCGGTCTTTGCTAACGAATTACTACTGCTAAATCTTGAAGTTGATCTAAAACCGCTTGCTCCATTCCAACTACTATGTGAACTAGCATGTCCTGTATAGAACCAATGGTGATAATGCGGATAAAAGAAATATCCTCCTCCACCTCCAGAATATCCACTACTTGCTAACTGAGTAGTGGTCTCTTTTTCTACTGTAACTGTATTCTCTAATGCTTTAGTTGCAGCAGTTTGAAGAACCTTCAAATCTCCATCACTAATATTCTTTGCAAGACCAGTATGGAGCTTTAACATTTCACCTAGTAAAACCTTCGTGCCAGCTCCTAATTTAACTAACTCCGGCTCCTTTGAAACTGCATCAAGGATAGTAATTGATTGTGATAATTTGACCTTCAACTCATCTAGTTTAGCTTGATCCCTCTCAGGTTTAGATAAGATCTCTCCAATATCAGTTACTACCTGCTTTGCTCCACCAATAACCTCAGAGAAATACACGACTCGAGATAGCTCAAATCCAGGGATAAGAGCTGCCATGTCTTCATCTAAAGCACCTACCATTTTTTCCAGTGCTGATTGAGTATTTATCGCTAAATCAACCCCTTTCATCTGACCTCTGCTATCTAAAATTTCAGGATTCCAATACTCATTAATATTTGAATCAGTTGAAATTGATTGCATCATACTCGAAACAAGTGTGCTGACCTGAAGTATCTCCCCTACTATGGAAGATAGTTCTTTCTCATTTCCAGCATTCGCAAGAGCTCGATGCGCATTAATCAGGGCATTCTTTAGATCTAGAACCGGTTGATGTGCTCCTACAATCTTTTTTCCCTCTTGCAGCTCCGGCATATCACCAAAAGCTACCATTGCAACTAAAGCTTCCTGTAATGGCCCATGAAGCTGCCCTAGGCTTGCAAGTCGACCTGGAACTTTTGAAAGCTGAATACCATCAGAACTATTGTTAACTACAAGAGATGAATAATTTGGCTTTACGGCAGCTTGCGCCTCTTCACGAGAACAAGAGGAAAGAAATGTAAGCGCTGCTGGAGTAGAGAGCGTCAATAGAAGAGCAAGACCTCTAGCTCTTAAACCAGAAAACATCTCTCTAGATTTTGACGGTGACGAACTATTTTCTACTACCTCTAACATACTCCCCCATTACTTTCATTATGTTTATATCAAAACATAACATTTCGTTAATGAAAGTATTATAACGCTCAAAAAGGATCAAGGATTAATTGGAGCGCTTCGAAGAGATAAATTTAAACAAGTATTTACAGGCAATTAGCTAAGGTGCTGGTATAAGCAATAGTATGTATTGAACCTGTCTGAGACTTAGCAGTCAGCGTAATAGGATTATTAAAGATAGTAATTATCTGATCAGCAAAGCCTTCCAGTAAAAACAACACATTCCTCGTATCGTTACGTCTTGCTGCACAGATAAACGATCTTCGCCCACTCTCCATGCTTGATATAAATTCTCTAAAACGCAGATACTCTTGAGAATCAGATCGCTCCACATAACGCGACATCTGCCATGCTAAATCTAACCAACTCTCTAATTTTTTATTGAAGCTATTGCATCTTGATAATAGATCGAGCTCTTTTTTCCTTAGTTTATCACCAGTCATAGGTTCTTCAGTACCACCTGTAACTGAACTTGCACCGAGTACTGAGATCTCTATCTCATGAGTTAATCCAGCACTAAGCTTTTGTGATAATTTTACACCAAGATTAAAATCACATAA
>CAZTER010000098.1:0-6635 GCA_964612045.1 uncultured Bdellovibrionales bacterium | reverse complement strand
TAATCTCTGATAATGGATTTGTTTGATCCATAAACTGAGACAACTGTGAGGAACCGAAGAATTCTTTAACAACAGCAGCAACTGGTTTGTAGTTAATAAGATCCTGTGGAACCAGGGTATCAATGTCCTGCATTCCCATTCGCTCTTTAACTGCACGCTCCATACGGACAAGTCCGATACGGAACTGGTTCTCGATCAACTCACCAACAGCACGAACACGACGATTACCAAGGTGATCGATATCATCGATCGAATACCTTACAGGATCATTCGAGTTTCTAAGCTCTAACAAGTAACGAACTGCTTCCTTGATATCATCTGGAGTTAATACACCAAGATCTAATGGAGGAGCTTCTCTTCCCTGTGAGATATAAAGCTTGTGGTTAATCTTATATCTACCGATGTCTGAGAGATCGTAACGCTCTGCATTAAAGAAGAGATTCTTAAATGCTGCGCTAGCAGTTTCTGGACGTGGTGGATCACCTGGACGAAGTCTTCTGTAGATTTCAACTAAGCTCTCAGTTGTTGGCTTGGAAGCTAACAAGCTGTAGAGATCATCTCTATCTGGACTCATCTTGTCAGTCATTAATGTTCTGACAAGTGCTTCTCCAATATGACGATCATCAAGGTAGAGCACTCTTAGTGTCTCAATCTTTCTCTCTCGTAAAAGTGAGATAGAACCAAGATCTACGATTTCGCCCTTAGCATTTACATGATCACCTGTAAGTTCTTCACCAGCTCTGACGATCACTTTTAATTTTGAGCAAAGTAATTTAGCTGGCTCCTCTTTTAGAGAACCAACTGCTTCTTTGAAACGATCAGAGATTAAATCCCAACCGACAAGAACTTCACCCTTCTCAGCTAGCACTTCACCTGTTTGTGGGTGAGCGATATCCTCCAATGCTTCTACGATCGTATCAGCACAGATCATTCCAGCTAATGAATCTGGATCGATTTCAATTAAATCGATCTCAGCTTCTTTTAAGCGGCGAATAACAGCTCTGTTAAATCTTCCGCCCTGCTTAACAATAGTCTTTCCACCAGCTTTGATTTCACGGAAAGACTTCTGTCCTTCAAGCTGCTCAGGAACGAATGTCTTTGTAACAAGACCCCTCTTTCCGAAACTGACGGTATCAACCTTGTAGTAATAATTTAAGATATCATCTGGGGACATACCCAAAGCTCGCAACAATATAGTTGCATTGAGCTTTCTACGACGATCTATACGAACGTAAAGAATATCCTTAACGTCGAACTCTAAATCAATCCAAGATCCACGATATGGAATGATTCTAGCAGAGTACAATAACTTTCCTGAAACATGTCCTTTACCTTTATCATGATCAAAGAACACACCTGGAGATCTATGTAACTGACTGACGATAACGCGCTCAGTTCCATTTACAATAAAAGTCCCCTTATCTGTCATCAAAGGAATTTCGCCGAAGTAAACGACATCTTCCTTCAACGCGCTGAGGTTTCTTGCACCACTTTCAGCATCTACATCCCAAAGAACTAATTGGATTGTCACTCGCAATGGAGCTGCCCAAGTCATGCCTCTGTCGCGGCACTCATCAACATCATACTTAGGTTGACCTAATGTATAAGAAACGAACTCCAATGAAGCTGTATTGTTGTAATCCTTAATCGGGAATACAGACTTGAAAACTTTTTGAAGTCCGATATCGATACGCTTATCAGGCTCAACATTTAACTGAAGAAAGCGATCATATGATCGCTTCTGTATCGATATCAGATTTGGAATCTCTGCAACTTCATTTATTCTGGAATAATTTCTACGGAGGCGGGTATTGGTCTTAAGAATCGCGGCCATGCTTCACACCGATAAGTCGCAGTCTCGGAAATGGCGTTGAACCAATAAATATCAGACACCGCCCCCTCTCCCGCTTAAAAGCTAGAATAGTTGCTATGTCTTAATCGATATCTAGGCCAAAGTAACGAGCTCTGCGTGTATAATCAACTTGGGACTGAATAACTACTGCCCGAGTAGCCGTATGGCTACTCGGGCGCGCATTATAGGCAAACTAGCCGATTACATGCAAGTCCTCGGCTAGTAAACCTAATTTTTGTAGATCTGCCTACCCTAGAAGGCCGTTAAAGCCGACTCAGATAGCTCAAAACTACTACTTAAGTGAGGCCTTAGCGCCTGCTTCCTCAAGCTTTTTCTTAGCTGCTTCAGCATCTGCCTTTGGCATAGCTTCTTTAACAGCTTTAGGAGCAGCCTCAACGAGGTCCTTTGCTTCCTTAAGTCCAAGTCCGGTGATCTCGCGAACAACCTTGATAACTTGAACTTTCTCAGCGCCAACTGAGTCAAGCATAAGGGTAAACTCAGTCTTCTCCTCAGCTGCAGCTGCTGCTGCACCAGGTGCTCCTGCTGCAACCATAGCTACTGGAGCTGCTGCGCTTACGCCTAACTCTTCTTCAAGAGCCTTAACCAACTTCGCGATCTCTACCAAGGACATACCCTTGATTGCTTCCTTCACTTGTTCAAACGATCCTGCTTCCATCTTATCTCCTACACAGTCAGATAAATTAAACTAAAAAACCTCCCGACACGTTATCGAGCAGACACCTCTCTGCTCGACCTATCGGCCCACTCGGGCCACCGTTTAAGCTTGTGCTCCACCGGCTTGCTCTTCGAGCTGCTTGCGCCGCGCTTCGAGCAATCGAACCAACATAGATGCTGGTTCTACCATTGTACGCACCAACTGAGTGGCCGGAGCCATCATTGTAGCAAGCAACTTCGCTTGCGACTCTTCCTTGCTCGGCATTGAGGCGAGATCCTTTACGCCACTGGCGTCTAGGAAAGATCCCTCAAAGTAACCACCACGTATCTGAAGCTTTTCTACCTTCTTCGCAAAATCAGAGAGTACTCGCGCTGGCGAGACCGGATCTTGCTTAGAAAATATAAACATTGTTGGCCCTGTCATAAGGTCCAAGAGTTTCTTCAACTCTGCTGCGTTATTACCTGAATAGGCCTTCTCAGCAGCCAACTTTGCCAAGGTGTTTCTGGTAACTCGACCAACAGCACCTGCTTTTCTTAGATCACTTCTTAACTTAGAAACCTGAGTTACATCTAATCCGCTATAGTGCGCTAAAAGAGCAACATGAGTTCCAGAGAACCACTCCTGGAGTCCTTTAATTATTTCTGCTTTATCTTGCTTCGTCATCATAACTTGGGTCCTTTCTCAACTAAACTTTCTAAAAGCTACCTGGGAATTATCTTAATGCGCTAACATCAACCTTAATTCCTGGTCCCATCGTTGAAGAAACTGCTCCAGCCTTAAGGTATATACCTTTGCTAGTAGAAGGCTTTGCCTTATTAACAGCCTGGAGAATTGCCATAACGTTCTCGTAGATCTTCTGAGCGCCGAAGGATGCCTTCCCTACTGGAGCCTGAAGAATTCCAGCTTTTTCAACTCTGAACTCTACTCGACCAGCCTTAACAGACTTAACAGTATCAGCAACATCGAAAGTTACAGTTCCAACCTTAGGAGATGGCATCAAACCACGTGGTCCTAAAAGTTTTCCCACTTTACCAACCTGAGCCATCATGTCAGGGGTAGCAACTACGCTATCAAAATCAAGGAAACCACCCTTAATTCTCTCTACTAAATCATCACCACCAACGAAATCAGCACCAGCTTGCTCAGCCTCTTTAGCTTTTTCGCCCTTAGCGAATACAAGCACGCGAATCTTCTTTCCTAAACCATGTGGAAGAGCAACGCTGCCTCGAACGTTTTGATCTGCTTTAGTTGGATCAACCCCTAAATTTAGAGCGATCTCAACAGTCTCATCAAACTTCGCACTTGCGGTCTCAGTCACCAACTTACATGCATCCTCTAGTGGGTAGAGTTTTAACTCCTCTACCTTTGTCTTGAGAGCACGGATTCTTTTTCCTGCTTTAGCCATCTCAAACTCCTTCAAACTTTGAAATCTATTAGATTACGTCAATTCCCATACTACGAGCTGTTCCGATAACACAGCGCAATGCTGCCTCTTCGGAGTTACAGTTCAGATCAGGCATCTTCTTCTTTGCGATCTCCAAAGCCTGATCACGAGTAATCTTTGCTACCTTGTTCTTATTTGGAACACTGGAACCACTTTCAATCTTAGCCATCTTTTTAAGAAGGTAAGGAACTGGAGAAAGTTTCATCTCGAAAGTGAAAGAACGATCTTTATAGATCGTAATAACCACTGGGATGATCTCGCCAGCCATCTTCTGTGTCTTAGCGTTAAACTGCTTACAGAACTCCATGATATTTACACCATGCTGTCCTAGAACAGGTCCTACTGGAGGAGCCGGGTTTGCCTGCCCACCAGGTAGCTGCAACTTCACAAGCGCTTGCACTTCCTTTGCCATAACTTTTTAAACTCCAAAATAACGAGAAACTGACTCTAAATTTTTCTTCAAAAAAACTTCACATCGGCATTCAACACTAGAATCTCTGCACTAACAGAGATCAAATGCTATACGTTTGCGATAGCGTAAATCCAAATGTAAATAAGCTCTAAAACACTATCAAAGTCATGTTAGTTACTTTGTGCTGCGACCTCATCTTAAGGAGCTACTTAAGACAAATGTTCACGCCACAAAACAGATATAACTGCTTCACAACTTTATAAGTGCCGGAGATAACTATCGATGCGTAAGACAGGAATCAGATGCCTGCGGATTCCTAAGAAGTATTCTTACGAGGCTAAACGACCTTTACCGAGGTGCTTAATCCTAAAGTTTCTCTACCTGCATAAAATCGAGCTCGACCGGTGTAGCACGACCAAAGATACTAATCAATACCTTGACCTTGCCCTTCTCCGGTTTAACCTCTTCAATTGTTCCATTGAAGTCAGTAAATGGACCATCAACTACCTTAACAGCCTCACCTTGCTCGAAATTCATCTTTGCTTTCGGATTTGAGGTGCCCTCAGAGATCTGAGAATGCAACTTTGAAACCTCTTCCTCTGTTAAAGGATCTGGGTGAAGAGCATCACCAACAAATCCTGTTACCTTAGGGGTATCCTTAACAAGTCCCCAGGTATCCTCATTCATAACCATCTGCACGATTATGTATCCTGGAAAAAACTTTCTATTTGAAGTCTTTTTCTGTCCCTTAACAAGCTCCACTACTGTCTCAAGTGGGACATGAATCTCACCAAAATATGGCTCCATTTCATTAATGCGGATTCTTTCCTCTAAGGCCTGCTTGACCTTCATCTCAAATCCACTCTGCGCGTGAACAACATACCAGTTCATATTCTTTGGCTGTTCTTTTGCTAGCTCTTCCATATCTCTCTATCCACGATCACTAAAAACTTATGTTTCTACTTAAAAATTTCTTCTGTTTAATTAACCTACAACAGTACTCATTAATTGGTTAAATACTACATCCAAAAGAAACAGACAGATCGAAACGAATATAACGATTAAGACCGTTACGATCGTTGCCTGGATAGTTTCCTGCCTAGTTGGGAAAACCACCTTCTTAAGTTCAGCGATGCTGTCGCTAATGTAACTTGAACCACGTCCTACTATCGAGGCTTTTTCTTCCGCCATAAAGACCTGAAACAACTCACTAAAAAACAATCGCTAATATTACTATAGGGCTAACGCCACTAAAACAGCGGCCGAGGATAACAAATATAGGGTGGAAGAGCAAACCTAAGACTCCCTCTCCTATTCATTAACAACCTAAGCGGAACTTTCTGTGTTTATTGCTGGAAAAACTATCCCCATCCAAACACTGCCAGGAGTAGCCGAAGGGATTATGTGCAGAGCTCTCCAATCTGGATACCGCTGTTTTAATCTATATTCAGTCATAAATGCATCAGAGCTAGGCACCTCCAAGGATTCCAAAGAACACCCTGCTTCAATATCAATAGATCCTACTGAATTTTTTGTGCTAGCACTCTGAGACATATAAAAACAATAAATTAAAATAGTAGATCTAAAGCTAGAATAAATAAGTTCGCTACTCAACCTTATGAAACACACCCGCACTTAATTAACATCGAATAAAGCCCCCCACTACTCATAGCAGAAGAAAATTACCTAAATCAGGGACATTTTTCCTCTTGTATGAAGGTTGAATTACTTAGAATCCACTACTTAAAATGAGATGTTTTAATTCTAGTAGGTCATTCATGCCTTTTTAATCTCAACGCACATTAACGTTATAAGTATTTTCAGTTTATAAAATCTAGGTGGTACATTTGGTGATACTAAAGATAGTAAGAACGGGGACTAAAGTCCCCGCTCCAAGTTGGTTAATCAACTTTAGCTATGCTAGCTACGGATATGAGTAACAAGCATTACATAGACGAAAGATAATTTAAGTAAATAATAGCTATCGCGATTTTTGCGCTCTCTCGATCCCTCGAAGAACTCGGGACAAACAAACTCGAAACCTCTCGATAAACTCGAGGTAAAACAAGTTAGCAAAAATGCCAATAACAATTATGAATTAGAATTGCAGATGGGGTAGTGAATTCTTGGCTATCAGAATTACAGAAAGAAACGCGAATTCTGCGCCCCTCGATAAACTCAGGACATATTAGCAGAAACAACAAATGCGATTTTTGCGCTCTTGCGATGAATTCAAGACAAGATAGCAAAA
>CAZTER010000097.1:0-6640 GCA_964612045.1 uncultured Bdellovibrionales bacterium | reverse complement strand
GGTACAGCTGGGTAGCCAAGTTCGGAAGTGATAACCGCTGAAAGCATCTAAGCGGGAAGCAAGCCTCAAGATAAGGTTTCCCTGGGTAAAACCCTAAAGGCATGTCGTAGACTACGACGTTGATAGGCTGGGGGTGAAAGCGCTGCAAGGCGTTTAGCTGACCAGTACTAATTTGCCGTGAGCCTTATTTTTCTAATTTCCTGAATAGCGTTTCGGTATCCGAAACCGTGCTCGATAATAATGATTATAAGTGCAAGGTAAAACGACTTGAAAAATGTGATTACTATTTAGTTTTCTAACTCAAATTTACTTGATTAGATGGATGCTTAATGTAGATTATGTCTACACGTTAAGCACCGGAGAGGTTCCTGGAAAGTAAGCTTTCTGACCAAGACTCTCCGGTTATTCTAACTAATCAAAGGGACAAATCACTGAGAAGCAGAATACACTAAGCTAATAAGTGTGTTGTGCTTCCTGGTGATAATATCGAGAGGGTCCCACCCGTTCCCATCCCGAACACGGTAGTTAAACCTCTCGGAGCCGATGATACCGGGATCTCCCGGGAAAGTAGGACGTTGCCGGGTTTTTGACCCTTGCAGCCCAAAAGGTTGCGAGGGTCTTTTTTTTGCTTAATTCCTCACCTCTACTGTTCTCTTTTATTTTTCTCTTTTATTACTTTCTAGATTGCTCTCTTCTCTCATTTCTAAATTTAGCGACTTAATGCATGCAGATAATAAATAGAGATAGTTTCATGCTCTGAATTATCTACTAGATCTCTCTCAAAAATATTCAGCTTTCAAATTAATTAATACACTTACTTATAAGGGTCTTAGTTTCTATACGTCATACGTTTAATGAATCTTACTTCTCTGTTTGAGTAGCTAAGTTACAAAACGTAAAATCTGTATCAGAGTTAGTGTATGCAGAGATCAGGGGTAGTAAATATACGCAGTTCATCAGGTGTCTCTTCAGAGTCAGATGATCTGTCTGCCCACAGTTTTAACTCGGCGTACAAACAACTAGATCGCCTAAGCTCTTTTGTGTCGCCTGAGCATGTCGATTATTTGTGTAACCTTATATCTGGCGCAGAGCTTCCAAAGTTAGCTGAGATTAGATCTCCTGGTCGTTCAATTTATCTTGATGGTCCATTCGGCGCTTTTAAAGCAAAGGGACTAAAAGGGTATATTTGTGGTCATGGAGTAGTTGATAGGCAACCTAATGAAAAATACGTTAGGTTAAATGAGCCACATATAAAAATTACTCCTGATTGGAAGATTGAATTAGTTTATTCATCTCCAACAGCAAAGTTTTCTCTTCCCTTAAAGGCAGCTATCCAAGAATTTGATTGCCTTTCTAGATTATCTGCGGTCGGCGCTGCTCGTAAACCACTGTTGGCAACAGGTATAAAATTAGAATCTGGAGAGATAGAGACTGACTTTAGAGCAGCACAAACAGGTGTTGTTTTTAGTGAGGTTGGTAGCTCAGATCTATTTCTAGGTCGAGTATTAACCTTCGGTGTCGTTGGTGTTGATGTATTCAACGGTCATATCAACGTAGTTTCTAACTATCCTGAGTGTCGCATCTCTGAAGCAGCTGACCTTAAATACCATATTCAAAATTATACTAGTGCGTCAAAGGCTATAGGAAATTTAAGACGATTAGCTACTGATAGTGGAGTATTTCGTCATGTGGCACACCTTGGAAATTTTCTTGTTGATCCGACAACTTCAGGGGGGCTTTTCCTGTCTGATACTGATAGCTGTCTTATCCTTGATAAAGATATTTCAAGATCAAATGTTGGTTCGCAACTAGTCCGTGATTTAGCTAGTGATTTAACTCGACAGCTCTCAGATCTATCTTTTAGGGCGTTTTCAACAAATTATATTGAATTACTTAGGTCAGTTGATTCTTGTAATCCTATCTATAAATTCTTAGTAGGATTTTTTAAGAGCGATGTGCCTCGCTCAGAATTATTGGCAGCAAGCCAGAAGCTTATTGCTCATTATTTAGATCTTGTATCTGCACCAAATACAGTCGGAAAAATAAGAGTTATAGCTCAAAAAAAAGCAGATGCTGTTTTATGTGGTTCTGCTAAAAGTCAGCACGATCTTCAACTGCATTGGGATCGCCTTCACCTACCATTTAAACAATATGTGATGCCTATAATTTTTCAACTTTTAAAGCAGAGTAAAGTGCACGCAGAAGTCATGCCGAGTTTCTCCTCTTCTTCTTTCGCAAAAAAGATAGCTTCAGGTATGCAAACATATCTACTTGAATTTGATCGAGCTATAGAACGAAGTGGAAACAATCTTAAATTTTAATCGATTTCCTATGAAAATATTTTAATTAATTTATCAATCACGATAATATCTCCTCCTTGATTATTGAGTACGTATGTCATCTTTAGAAATCTTTCCCTCGAAGCAAAATCCTATTGTTAATTTTTTTAACTCAACTGGACATTATTTTGCCTTTGGCGCGATGCTTTTTCTCGCGCACATTGGAGAAAATTTTAGAGAAGGCGGTAGTACCGCAGTAAGATCCGCTAATCAGAAGGCTCGAGCTTCAAGAGTTAATACCTATTTAGATAATTTAGGAATTCGAGCAATCGGAGATGGCTCTTATTCTTTTGTAGCTTTAAAAGAGGGAGATTTCGAGCGGCTTAAAGGTCTTTTTATAAAGAATCATCCTCATGGCTCTCGATATAGCTTTGCTCCTGCTAGCTCTGATCCAAATTGTGCATTTTTTCTGATTACACCAGAGAGAAAGCTAAAAAAGTAATATGCTTAGCTTTCTTGTCTCTTATAACTTGCTGGATAAAAAACTTGGTGATGAGTGTTTTTTAATCGCTGTAATGAAGAATTATTCCCAGCCTGTTTTGCAGTTTGATCTCGGAAGTGTGCAGCAAAGGCCTTTACAGATACGATAGATGAGGTGGCATCTTCTGATGCAATTCCGATCGGTGTATTTTCGTAATACCAGAGTAACTCTACCCCTTTTTTAATCTCCATCTGTTCGGACATAACTGCATGATGAATCGCTTTTATGAGAGCGATATGTACCTCTTGGCTTTGTAGAGTAGGGATTATTCTTTGAAATGTTTCAAATGAGGTCGAAGGCCCAAAAGTTCCGATGGCTTTAATTTTTTCTTCGTCGTTATTGCAGTTAATAAATCCCGGAGCAGATAGCTGCGTACCAATAGCAATTGGTTGCTCCCTTGGTGTTGATAGGTGGTTGATAATGACTAGGGCAGATTTAAACTCCTCTGCGCCTTTAGCTTCCGATAGTAACTTCAAAGCAATTGCTACTGCTGGATTATCTAACATTTGAGGAGGTAAGGTTTGAGCAAGGTGGGCCGAAAATGCCTGACATAGCTGTTGTCGAGTATCACTTTCAGCAGTAGGTCCTGTAATAGTTCCTAGTGCCGGGATTAACTTTGTCTCGATAGTGCTAGCTAATACCTCAAGTCTGTGAGCAATCTTGTCAGGGTCTATAGCGCTAGAGACATCAATTGATTTTACTTCCTCGGTAAGGGTGCTTATCTCTTGAGCTAGTCGTGGAAGGTCGTGTGAAGATAATGTTAATTCTGATGAAGGCTGTGCTGATAAAGATGTTGAGCCAGAGCTACCCAATCCTGTTGAGAGCAATAAGTCATCCATTTTATGGGAGAGTTCCATAATGGAGGTTATGCAGTAATCTCAGCTAGTTGTTGCTAAATATCTGATATGTATTTGATTGGATAGCAGTACATAACTATATAAATTTACAGTAAATATTGTTCGATAAGTTTTACAGAATATTACTGTAGGTCAATTATTCAGGCGCGCTTAACAAAGCTTGAATCTTGGGGTGAAGCCCCTTTGTTGTATATTCATCTTCTAGATTCATTAAGAACGAGTTCTCAAAAAATCTACGTCCAGTACTTAGAGCATAGAAAGCACTTTCAAACTCACTGTAATTTGAGTCATCTATTGTAAATGCAGCAATTGTAAAGAAAGCGGCAGCAATAGAATCTTTGGCTGTCTCGCTATTAAGAATAGATTTATTAAATCCAGCATCTCCATTTATAATTGCTTCCGCTGTATTTGCTAACTCTGTCCAAGGTGGAATCGATATCTTCCTTGAGGGATCTTGATTAATGGCATAGAAAATTCCACCACAAAACATCAGAGCTGTTTGATCGGCGAGAATGCCCTCCCTAGGTTCTCGTCTTAGGAAGTCATTAAGATATTTAAAAGCTTCATTAAGATCCTTGCATGCTAAAGATCTAAAAAGCTCACAAGCTACCCCTTCAGGAGCGAGTCCTTCACTGGCGTACGGTTCTTCATTTGGCTTTGAAGTAAAAAGTGTCTCTTCAATAAGTGCTACTAATAGTTCCGAAGTGGCAGTTGATTTTGCAGTACTGAGAGCTGGAGGGATCTTGCTTCTATCTAGACTTAAATGTGTGGCTAAGTGTTCTTCGACCATAAATTACCAGATGAGAATAGCACTGCATCCCCTTCAGTCAACACAATAATAATCCAAGCAATTTTTCTATTGCTCGTTGTTTAGCTGCTGAATGTCTCTTAGTGTAACTGCAGACTCTCTTGCTTCACCACTAAGATATGAAAATCCTACAGTTCTTAGTGGAAGATCGGCAGAATGCTGAACTTCATCAATTGCAAATGCTTGTAAGGTCTCATCATATCTTGAGCAAGCTTCACCGATTCCACCACCGATAACAATCTTTTGAGGCGCGTGTCCTGCGGCTGACATAGCATCAGATACAAACTTTAATGCTTTACCAAGATCAGCGAAGTACTTATTCCAGGCTCGAGTTCCCATTACTTTTAATACTGCATCAGGAGTTTCGTTCGAGATTGAAGAGAGTGCTTCTAGGTCAGGGGTAAATATAAACTTACTTACACTCTTAACGACATTACTTGGAGTTACTTTAGCCCAGTTATCTATATTGTCATTTGATAGCTCAACTAACCCATTTAGTAGTGCTTTCGCTTCAGCCTCATTTTTCCCTAAATCTTTTGCTACAAACTTAACTAAACTTTCAAATGCAGTAGCAGAGCTTGCTACATTTTTTACGAAATGAACTGCATTCCAAGGTCCAGCTAGGTGATGTTCAACATATCTTTTTGAAGTTGGAAGGGTGATAAATCCTCCATTTTGAAGTACTTCACCTAATCTATCACCGTTAAGGAAGTCAGTAGGAGTGCCAGATTCGTCTAGTATGATTCTATGTCCTAGTTCAGAGTACAGAGTGGCAACTTTTTGATCTACAAGTCCCATTCCACCTAATCCTGTACCGAGGATTACGTAAACTCCATGCTCAGCTCCTTGCAAGCCACCACAGACCTGTTCTCCAATAACACCAGCTGCTGCATCATTTAGAACATTTACTTCGGATGGTCGAACGAAGTGAAGTCTCATTGATTTGCTATGATCTTCTAATATTCCTAGGAATGTTTCAGCTATTGGCTCAGCCACCATCTCTACTCCGGTATTAGTGGTTGTTACTCTAGCATCGAATCCTTCGCCAATTACTGGGCCAGCTACAGAGATATTTACAACTTTTAGATTTGTAAGGTTGAAGTCTTCGCAGCTCTGCTCTTCTCTTGTTTTAAGGTCTTCTAGGAATTTTTTGAAAGCAAGAGATAGTACTCTATCTTTCATCTCTTCAGGCGGTCTTGCAGGGAGTTCTTTTTTTAACTCGTCCCAGTTAATTGAAAATATTCTTGGTTCTACAGTTGTTTGAGAGAGACAGAATCTAAGATTAGTTCCGCCAACGATTACAGTAAGCCCATAAGGCTGACTAAAATCGATCTTTTTCACATGATGCGTCTCCATGGAGAGCTTCGGCTCAGTTGCTGATGAGATTGGAGTAGTGCTAGTTGGTGTTTGGAATAACTGCTGCATATTTCCCGCTTATAAAAAGCCCAAAATGGGCTGGACCAACCACCAAGTATATAGCGAGAGGATTTCTTAACAAAGTCTGCCATCTCTAGATGGTGGCTAAAATATGCATATATAACACTTTGAAATCATTACTTTATTTTTTACTGATTGCTTTTGATAGAAGTTAAAAATAATCGGAAATTCTTTCTTACTATGACAGATGTGTAATATTGCACTCGCACAGAATTATAGAGAGAAGGAGAGGTGA
Organism: uncultured Bdellovibrionales bacterium; assembly: GCA_964612045.1. GTDB lineage: Bacteria > Bdellovibrionota_C > UBA2361 > UBA2361 > UBA2361 > CAZTER01. Next base: position 483 of record CAZTER010000097.1, on the reverse strand, counting down.
TGTTGCCGCATATAAATAAATTTAATTCTATTACTACCGCTTTATGTTTAGCTGCATTCTCATTCCCTGCTTTTAAGGAACAGGCTGCGGCTGCTAGTACTACGACTTCAGCGGTTACTAAGATTGATAATGTAGATACCAAAGTAGGGGAGTTCGCTCGTTGCGGATCGACAACCTTCTCATTAAGAAAAGATCACGTAAAGCATTTTCTTGTTGCTTCAAATGGCTCAGAGCAGTGTGAAATTCTGTGTCCATTACCACCTGGAGTAAAATTTAGTGCGCAGCAACGCGCAGCGGATACTGGACTAAGGTCGCCAGCTGAATGTATTGAGATCTCTATAGGAGATGAATCTCTCTGCTTAATTTGGTTTGCTGGCGGCTCGTTCTGCAAGGTCGACTAAAACCGTTTAGTTAATACTATCGAGATAAAAATAGAGTTAGATAACTTTAAAGGGATGAACTGCCTGTCCGTAGTAGGCTAAA
>CAZTER010000096.1:0-6669 GCA_964612045.1 uncultured Bdellovibrionales bacterium | reverse complement strand
AGTAAAAATGCCGCTCTATATATTTATAAAATATAAATTAACTTCCATTATCTAGCTCTTAGGATCCTTGCTCCACCCAAATAAGCTGCATAACCAATTGAAATAACTAAATATATAGTTTATTTCTTTTTATCGAGATTACGTTCTATAAATCATAGTATTACAAACTATGGGACCAGCTACCACACACTCATCTCAGTTATCTAGTAACCTCTCTGAAGCTATCGGAAGTCGGGGATTATTTCCAGAAACTAGCGTTCCCCCTACTGATCGCACAGTAATCGAGGCCTACTCTGCATTACTTAAAGATGTTGATCAGAAAACATCTCTACTTTCACAATCTCCAGACCTAAATCGAGGCTTTGAGATTTCAGAGATCCGAGCAGCTGCGACGACTCTTATCTTAGAGGATATTTATAGACGACAATCTCTGATTACTCCGTCTAAAGGAGGTGTTGGATTATTCCTTGGTGGTGGAATTCCCCGAGGTGAATGTACTCGTTCCTCTGATGCTGACTTATGGATTGCTGAAGAAGTTGAGAATGATCCATTCACAATCGAGTTAGCTAGAACATTAAACCAACTCTCTACTATTTTTCCTAACCAGATCTCTAAACCTGTAATAAATACCGTAGGTGAACTCTTAAATAATCCGATTGTTATAGGCGATAATAAGTCTGATAAAGTTATTGATATTCGGAAACTTTTTGAATGTATTGATTATCAACAGATCGGTCGACCAGCAGGATTAATAAATAAAGTCATTGACCTCTTTCTTGATGAACGACTTCGCCGTCAAGATGAAGTCGCGCTTTATACTTTAAAGTCCCTAAGATTCCGTAGGAATCAATACTCAGAACCGCCGAATCATCTGGATTCGTTCAATATCAAAGAAGGGATCGGTGGATTAAGAGATGTATTATTTGCTCTTCATTTAATATCAACGACGGAACGATGTACTTGTCGAGAAGCAAGAACTGGGTTACCAGAGATAGAAAATAACGCGATTAATACAATTTTACATGTCAGAGAATGGTTGGCTCATCAAAGAGATCTAAAAATAACGGATCCTTTACACCTAACTTTTGGACGAGATCTTGTTCCTCGCTTCGAAGCATTCTTCGGAAGAAAAGCCGATAGAGATAGTGCTGTGCATCGACTAATTGAGGCAAGAATTGTAGTACGTAGATTATGCGAGCGTATAGCTTCTGAACATTTGAAACGAGGAATCCCCTCTTCAAGGTTCTCAATTCTTGTAGGATTAACTACTCAACCATCCTCACTTGGATTAGCGATCTCTCCAACCTCAAGTCGGTTAAAAAGTGAAGAAGCCTTAATGGAACTTCTACATGATGCAACAAGACATAATCTCCCAGTAATCGCTGATTCAACTACACTCGAAGTCACTGCGGTCACAAGTCAGGGACTTAAACCTAACAAGCGTTTCCTCGATATAATCAGTGCTCAGAACTCCCCTCTTGAAGCAATGCAGTTCCTTCATTCGCAAGGAATATTGGACAGAGTTCTCCCAGGATTTGAACGGTTAGTTTCCTCTTTCTACCCATCTAATCACCGACTAACAGGTGAAAATATGGCAGATAGAGCTTTAGGTCGGCTACAAAACCTTAATCATCTTTACCCTACTCCAGAGTCAGCGGACATACAGGACTACTATCTAAGACGCTTTGCCTCTCTCTCTCAAGATGAACGTGCTGCTCTAGTAATTGCTCTTCTTGTAGAAGAGGTTCCATTGGTAAGTGGAGATCGTCACAAACAGCCTGAGAGAATTTGGAATGAGGCGATTGTAAACTCAGTCCCTGAGGTTATCAGGCAAATATTAGAGCCATACAGAAAGTTTGCACCTGAACGAATTAGTGAGATCGAAGCTCTTACCACAGATATTGTTCGACAGAAGTTTAGATTAAGGGAATTGGCGTCAGAACCACTACCTCCCGATAAAGATTATGTAGAGAGCATTCGTAAGGAATTTCAATCTAAACGCGTCGTAACTCTCCTTGCTCTTTTTTCATATGCAGCTTTCGATTATAGGTTACCAGAAAGTCATCCTCATTCACGATTAAATGATCTTCAATGGGGACGACTTACTCGTCTCGCAGAACTATTTGAAGGATTTTTTGATGAGCAATCTACTATTCAAGGTTCCCACTTTGAACATGGCTCATTAGAAGATTCTATATCTAAGCAATTAACCCTTCCAATTCTATTCCTATTTGCTCCTAAAATTAGGCCTGCTGTAAAAAATATAAGTAAACTGATCAGCTCAAGTAGTGAAAGTCTTCCAGTAATTGAGATATCCAGCCGCGATACAGATAAAAATTCAAATCGCGATCTCTCTTTAAATATGGATCTATTCGGATTCGATCGTCCTGGACTGATCTGGCAGATAGTTAGCAAGAGTAATCAACTAGGACTAAAGGTATCTGATATTCAAGCTGTTGTTCTCGACATAAAACATGAGGAACAAGATACAAGACTAGTTGTAGATCGTTTTCAGATCATAATTCCTAGGAAATTAGTTGATAAATTTGGAAAAATTGGAGAATTAGAGCATCAATTCAAAAATTTATTCCTTCCAACTGAAGAGGGACAGCAGGTTAATTTAAATGAACCAGATCGTGTTCCTATTAGTGATATCGATGCTATCTCAGTTAAGAAGGCAATCTCCTCAAAAGATCGTCGTGTTGAAATATCACTACAAAAACACCTTCTCCCGGATGCTATTGCTCGTTTTACATGGGCAATCTCTACTCAACTGAATGGCGATATAAAAGCAATTACGCTCGATCACAGATGGAAACTATCTGAAAATGGATCCTTAATAGCTACATTTGTTGTGCCAGATCAGATAAGTGATTCAGACTTACAACGGCGATTATTTAATATGCTCGCCAAATAAACTGTTAAAGATCCGTTTTTGTTGAGAATGTAAACGTTCCCGATTTTGATAAAATATCCCTTCTCTTTCGAACTCCAACCTAAGATCTCTTAGATCTGTAATGAATCGCGTTAAGGTAGAGTTAGAAGGATTGCTCTCCATCTTATCCAACAAAGAGTCGAAATACTTGGAAGAAAGATCAAAGAGAGTGGAATTTTTAAAGTGAGAATTTTTAAATGCTGGCTCAAACCGCTCTCGCTTACTACTCCAGGTCATTCTCAGTCCACACTGTTCTAATGTGTGGTTTCTAACGACATTAGGCAAAGATTCTTTTGATATGACCTGATACATTGCATGGATCAGGAACTCTTCTTGATCTGTAATTAGCGTCCAAGAGGATGGTGAGGCATGTCCTTCTTTTTTTAAAGAGTTAAAAATTGAGAATTGTCTTTCAACACTTGCAACAATATCTCGAACTCCACCAGGCTCTAAATCTGCAACCCACTGCCGCAAACCACCTCTAATGCGATCATTAATTTTACTAAGTTTTATTGCGAGGTCTTCCCTCATTGGATGAAGATCTTCTGGAAGATTTTCCAATACTACTGAGAGCGACGTTCTTAATAACTCAATATTAGCTTGAGATTGAACCCTAAACTCAGAGAGGGGAAGTTCATCTTTTCTAGATAGATATAAAGCCTCACTCACCCGTGCCCATGGCTCAGCAGCATCAACCTTAGCCTTACCCATCTGTAGTATTTTAGAGGGAATCTCTAATATATCGTGCAATCCACTTTTAGATGAAATAGCAGCGTGTCCTAATCTGATAAAAGACTTTAGAGCTAGCTCTCTGACCGCTTCTGCTGCTGCGTATGGATTAACTTCACAAGAAAGCACATCACAAAATTCAACGACATCGCGCACAACACTTGGTTGACTAGACTGAAGATCTCGTGATTGTGCAGCTCTCTTGTTCAAGATCAATTCACACTAGAAAAACTTGTAGACACAATAGTTATGGTCACAAAAACCAATCTGATAACATTTCAGTTGCTAGCTATAATCAGTAGATAACGTATTAATTTTACAGGCATTAATTTTGATTATTGTACTAAAAAAGGACCTATGCACCATTTGAGGTACAAGTCCTTGCCATACTAAAATAGCTTTAAGGTCAGTTATTTATGCAGCAGCACTGCTAACTACAACACCACTCTTGCGTCTCTTATACCATTCCCAGGCAATAACAACTGGAGCTGCGATATAAACAGTGGAGTAAGTTCCGGAGATTAATCCAACTACCATAAAGAAAGCCAAGTCTTTAATTGCTCCACCACCAAACACAAGAAGAGCAAGGACAGAGAGTAAGGTAAGAAGAGAGGTAATGATCGTTCTCGATAATGTTTGATTTATGCAGTAGTTGATCAGAGAAACAAGGTCCATATCCTTGTTCTTAGGGTTTCGAAGCTCTTCTCTAACACGATCAAAGATAACGATAGTATCGTTTACAGAATATCCAAGAATTGTAAGTGCAGCTGCAACAGAGCTCATATTTATCATATGGCCTGCCAAAAGATATGCACCACCAGCGATGATCACATCATGAAACACAGCGACAACAGCTCCAAGCGCAAACCCGAACTCGAAGCGAATTGTAATATAGATAAGAAGACCGATAATACCTAATGCGGTTGCCCATAAAGCTTTATTTCTTAGCTCTTCACCGACAGAAGGGCCAACGAAATCACTCTTTAGAACTTGTCCTTCCGAATTTGAGATCTTTTCTACAGCTTTCTTTACTCCTTCTCGAATTGCCAGAGCTTTAGTCTCGTCCCCTGAACCGATTCTTACTGAGTACTCATTCGACGCTCTTTCATACGCAACAACAGTTGCGCCATCTAACCCCTGCTCAGCCAACGCGGAACGAAGCATTTCAGAGTCAGAATCTCCGCCGATACGAACAAGGATATCGTAACCACCAGTAAAATCTGTATCGTACTTTGACTCTCCTAGAGAGAACCATGTCCAAAAACTTATGGAGATCATTAAAAGTGAAAACACTGTAGCGATCTTCCATTTACCGATAAAATCAATATTAAGATTTCTTGGGAGTAGTTGCATCATATCAGTCAGCTCCGGGAGAGTTAAATAATAAGGAGTTAAATAGAAAGTCCCCTCTTCCCTCCACGGAGAGGGAAGATATCAAACAGCACTCTGCTAGCAAAAGTTGCACAGAACACAGTAGCTACGATACCGATTGCTAATGTAACTGCGAATCCTTTGATAGAACCCGTACCAAGGAAGTACAAGACTCCGCCTGTAATAAGGGTAGTTAAATTTGAGTCAATAATAGCTGAAAGCGCATGTTGAAAACCATGAATCACAGCAGCATCTCTAGATGATCCATTATTCAATTCATCTCTAATTCTCTCAAAGATAAGAACATTGGAATCAACAGCCATACCAACAGTCAGAGCCAATCCGGCAAGACCTGGAAGAGTTAAAGTTGCACCGAATGCTGAAAGAGCAGCGACACAAAGAAGAAGATTTAATCCTAAAATACAGTTGGCAACTATTCCGCATTTTTTGTAATACACGAACATAAAGACAACAATAAACAAGAAGCCTGCTAAAATCGCGGTAATGCCAGCCTTAATTGATTCTGCTCCCAAAGATGGACCTACAGTTCTCTCCTCAACGACTTTTAATGGAGCTGGAAGAGCACCTGACCGTAAAATTACAGAGAGCTCTCTAGCTTCTTTCTCTGTAAAAGATCCTGAGATTGAAGCGCTTCCATTTGGAATAGGTTCGCGGATAACTGGCGAGGAGAACACAGTTCCATCCAAGATTATCGCCATATTACGATTTACATTCTCAGTTGTAATTTTTCTGAAGATACGCCCACCCTCTGGTGTCATAGTAAGAAGGACTTCAAATCGTCCATCAGGGAAGGCTGTCTGTGCAGTATCGATAGAATCACCAGACATTAAAACTTCATCTTCTACAGCTACTTGACCACCCTCTCTGCTCTTTAGCATCACTTTGCCAACAGTACTTCCTGGCAAAGGAGTTAATCTAAATTCAAGCTTTGCTACAGAGCCAACGACTCTCTTAACTGATTCAATATCAGAAACGCCTGGCATCTGGAGAACAATCCTGTTCTCTCCAGCGGTCTGAATCAATGGCTCTGAAACACCAAATTGATCAACTCGAGTTCGCAGCGTTTCTACTGCCTGAGTTACAGATCTTGATTCGATCTCAGCAGCTTGAGCCGGAGGAATAGAATAAACTAAAACAGAGCGACCATCATCAACTCGACTCTCTACAAAAGTTAACTGTCTTCTATAATTCTCGTCAATAAAGACCTTAGCCTGCTCAAGAGAGCGGTCGCTTAGAAGAGCTAACTCCAACCTGAAGTCATCACTGACTCTTACTTTAGTAACGCCTATTTTATCCTTTCGAAGATCGGATCGAATAGTATTTCCAACTCCCTGTAAGTTACTTTTTACTGCTTCTTTAGTTTCAACTTCATAAACAAGGTGAACACCACCGCTAAGATCTAGACCTAGAGAGATCGGCTTGGAAAACCACCACTTCGGAATATGTTGAGGGATAATCGATGGCGCGACAAAAAGAGCAGCGATTATTATTACACCGACTAACGTAAGAAGCCTATTTCTAACTCCTGCTTCCATCTCTAACTCCTTTTTAAGATCTCAAATTAGGCAGCCTGCTTATCTTTTTCTAGCTTTTTTGAAATAGCACTAAACTCA
>CAZTER010000095.1:0-6722 GCA_964612045.1 uncultured Bdellovibrionales bacterium | reverse complement strand
CCAAAACGCGAAAATCCTAAAGACTGAAACACTATAAGGCTATCACTTAGGACTTGGTTTGATATTGGATCAAGCATAATTAATAACTAGTTTAACAGTAACTATGTTATGAGGGCTTGTGTCCGGATGTTACATAAGCACGGTAAGATTATTTCATCTAATCTCTAATCCTTCTAAATGGTTGTGAGTTTGGCGTGTTATCTTTTTTTTGTTGAGATTACTTCAGCAGATGGACAAAGTTTTGATAACTCACATTCAGAGCATTTTGGACGCTGAGCTATGCAGATCCTTCGTCCATGAAGAATTAGTTGATGGTGTAGTGGTCGCCAATATTTACTATCAAAGTTATGACGAAGAGAGTCTTCAACTTCTCTGACATCCTTGCCAGTTGAAATTCCAAGTCTCTTTGAAACTCTAAAGACATGAGTATCTACCGGTAATGTTGGAACGATTCCGAGCTCTCCTAGTATAACACTAGCAGTCTTTCTTCCTATTCCAGGAAGTTCGATTAATTCCTCCATTGAATGAGGAAGATCTCCGTGGTGTTTTTCTCTTACTATCTGCGCAGTTTCTATTAGATGTTTGGCCTTTGTTTTGTAGTAGTTGATCTGGTTAATAATCTTCTCTAATTCACTTAAGCTAATAAGGCTAAGGGTTTCAAAGTTAGGACAGCGCTCAAAGAGAGCTGGAGTTACCTGATTGACCTTCTTGTCTGTACATTGAGCTGAGAGCATCACAGCAATGGCTAGTTGGTATGGCCCTTTGAAGACTAGTTCTGTACTGGCATCTGGATAAAGCTTTTTAAGGCTCTCGAGGATTTTTAAGCGGGCTTTTGATGTTGTTCTATCTGCTGACATGATGTTATCTGCTTTTGCCCTAGGATATTGTTAGAAAACGGGACTAAAACTAACTGTCTTTTACTTTTTCGAATCATATCTTAATTTTAGTTCAATCTAACTAATAGGTATTGTTACCATAAATATGGTTGGCCAGCTATGCAGCAGAAAGCGCCCCTTTATGCAGAATTAGATAAGCTCTCGAACGGAGATTTGAGTGGAGTTGATAACTTCTGCTCTATTTTTTCCGATCGCTTAATTTACGTTCCAGTTATTGAGTCAGCAGGATCTGGTAGTGGTTCTGAGGGTGTAACAGTAAAGGTTGTTCGATTAGATAGCGATGGAGAGCAACGCGTCGGAATTTTTACAGCTGAAAGATTCTATAAGAATTGGTCTGTAAATTACCCAGAAAAAACAAATTTTATATCTCTTCTTGGCGGTGATTTTTGTGCCGCTCTTGCTCCAGAAACTTATGTTGTTATCGATCCAGGAGCGAAGCATTCAGTTCGATTGGGTGATGAGATTATCGATAAGATTATCGCACTTGCTCCAGCAGAGGAGATTGATGAAGGTAAGCCAACACCAGTAATGTTAGATCCGCATACTTTTCGAGGAAGATCAGATCCAACATCTTTTATGGCCCGTCCAAAGATTCCTTCAGTCTCGCAGGAGGTCAGTGCTTTTGGTGCACAGAACGATATAGAGCAGGTATCTAATCGCTCGGTTCGTCGAGGTGGAGCCAATGAGAAAGAAGAGGGGATGTTAAAGTTGATGTGGCGTGAGTTTCTAAAGCTGATCGGATTAAATTAACATAACCGACATCTACAAGTTATCTTGAAGAGATTGCATTAGCTAATTGAGAATGAGGTAGTAGATCTTGGTCAGACAGGATAAATGGCTCATGCATTACGACATGATCTCTAAATAGTGAGTCGATCCTTTGGAATGCTGTAAAAAGAGCCTCTTCAGAGATGGATCTATTCATAACACTATCTGCAAATCCCTCTGCTATCTGTAGGGTTCTATCAGACTTAGGATCGTGTCTAGCTATGATAAACATGTCACAACCGATGTTTAATGATCTTGCAATTGTCTCTGGTCGATTGAACGAATCAGAGACGGCTTTCATATCTAAATCATCACTAATAACTACACCATTAAATCCAAGATCTTTGCGTAATATTTGATTGATAATCTTTTCTGACATAGTGGCTGGATAATCTCGATCGATGTTTGGATATAAGATATGAGCTGTCATAATTGTAGGAATGTTTATATCGATTAGAGCTTTAAAAGGTTTTAATTCACGCTCCTTTAGCTCGCTTTCATTTAAATCAACACGAGGTAGTTCTAGATGGGAGTCAGTACTTGTATCTCCATGACCTGGAAAGTGTTTAGCACAACCAATAATCCCTTCATTTTGTAGAGCCTTTGCATATGGTACTGCGTAAGAGATCACCTCTTCGGCTGTATGTCCAAAAGCACGTTCTCCGATAATCGGATTTGATGGATTTGAATGAATGTCAGCGACAGGTGCCCACGATAGATTGACACCGAGAGATCTAAGTTCTTTAGCTTGAGCACGAGCTACTCTGTCTGCATGATCTTTGAAGTGCACTGAGTTTGGAAAGATTGTTAATGGAGAAGGTGTTCTCATTACTCTTTCACATTCATGATCGAGAGTTATTAACATCTCTTCGCGTTCTGTAATCTCTCTTACATCTTTTAATAATTTTGTTAGGCTCTTGAGCCATTCTGGATAAGGAAGGGAGTGATCAAAGTTTCTCTTTAAGAGTAAGACTCCAGTCGGCCTTAGCTTGCTAAGAATCTCTTTGTCTAAGTCGCTAAGAGTCGTGCCATCTAGTCCGATAATGAAGTGATTTCCTAGTGAAGATAGAGAGCCGTCTATTGAGAATTCAAGGGTCATTGGTTTTACTCAAAATCAGGGTGATAAAATAGCGTAACCCATTGATATTACCACCAAAAAAGTTTTCTTGTCATTCAACTTCTTTTTATTCCAATAAAATTGAGTGCTTGCCGATATCTACATCAAGGATTGCTCTGTATGTCACAGGATATTTACAAGGTAACGACCGTCGATAGTATGCGACAGGCGTCACGATTTGTTCGGTCGCTTGGTGATATCTCATCGGCTTTTACTGCCTGTGTCCGCTCCTTAGTTCAAGGAGCGCACGAAAGGACGGAAGATAGTCCTTTCAGCTTTGTTGTAAAGTCACAACTTCAAAGATTATCCAAAAGTCCTACATTGATGGCGCATGTATACTATGCAGCACTTTCATATTATCCAGAGCGATTTGTTGAAGGTAAAAAATATACTCCGATGGAGATAGTTGCCTTCTTTAATCCAGAAGAGCTTGGAACAATTCTCGCGACTCTTTTCTATCAACGTAAAATGGTTGCACTCTTAGGAGATGAATGGAAGGCGCTTGGTGAGAGAATGCAACTTTATTGTGATGTTGCAGTTCCTCTAGGACAACTTATTCCGAGCATCGGTTCTCAACGAGCACTTATGGTTGGTGCTGGAAGATATTTAGGGTGGGGAACCATCGCTATAAATGATCCAGCAGGCTTTAAAAAATATAGAATCAATCTAAAAGTTAATGGCAAGCTGCATGATATGAAGCAAGAGCTTGCAAACTGGGGAACCACTCACTGTCATATCGCTACACATCTCTTCCAGTCTTTTGGCATTGGCAAAGATTCTTCTGCTGACTATATGTCAGGCCTACTTAAACGAGAGGGCGAAGAGCTAACGGATAACGAGGCAAAGTTTAGAGTTGCTGAGACCTGGCTAAATTCAATAAATGAAAAAGGTGGATCTCCTCAAGGAGATCTCGGCGACGATTTTGAAGTTGCAGGGAATCAAGCTGAGTCATTTGAGCGTAGAGTCCTTTCTATAATTGAGTCCGGAAGTCCTCATAATTGGTTGGCTAAGACCCGCGCTGAGCTAACACAAGATAAATCAATTTATCTAGAAGTGGACTACGATATGTTAGTTCGAGTATCTACCAAGACAGTAATGGGGCAAAGTGTTCCTGATTATCTATCAGAAGAAGAGGCCTCTCCTTCTCAATCGTAAATAAGACAAAGAGATAGGAATAAAGATTCAAAAAAGCTTTTGTGCTTTATCTATTCTTTTTCATCGCGCGATCAGCTTCTCGTTTTGCGTCACGAGCTTTTATACTATCACGTTTATCTACGTTCTCTTTTCCTCGTGCCAGGCCAATAAGAAGTTTGGCTTTGCCGCGCTTTAAGTAAAGTTTGAGAGGAACAATAGTTAGTCCTTTCTGCTCTACTCTTCCACGTAACTTATTAATCTCCTCAGCATGGAGGAGTAACTTTCTGAAGCGTGTCGGATCGAATGTCTTCGATGTGTCAAATTCATAAGGTTGTATATGAGCACCGACTAGAAATATCTCGCCATTCATCGGCCGAACATAACTTTCTTGCAGAGTAATCCCATGTTTGCGGATTGATTTTATCTCTGCACCAGTCAGCACTATGCCAGCTTCAAACTCCTCAAGAATATGATAGTTAAACCGAGCTTTGCGGTTCTCTGAGACGATCTTTACTGGACTACTAGTTTCTGACACGGTTTTAATTAAAAGAGTTTTAGCTTGCCAAGGAGAGGGGCAGTACCTTTCCTCTGACTTTACTGCTGTATGCAGGCTATTTGACCAGCTTTATAGCCCGTTTTTTCGATAGGGCAAAGTATAGAGCTTTAAGCCTCAGTTCCCCCAGCTATTTCAGCGCGGAGCTCCTTGGGGCGGTTATGTTCATCAACAAAGACAACCGTCGGTTTTGAGCCGCTTTCTATCTTTGGGTCTCGCATCTCAAAAGCTGCAATAATTACGATATCTCCAGGTTTTGTAAGGTGTGCAGCCGCCCCATTAACACAGATCATACCGGTTTTATCGCCACCAGAGATTGCGTACGTTTCAAGTCGCGTGCCACTGGTGACATTCCAGATATTAACAGCTTCAAACTCTTCAATCCCTGATAGCTCCAGCAGCTCGTCAGGAATAGTTACACTACCTTCGTATGCAAGATCTGCATGTGTAACAGTAGCTCGATGAATCTTTGCTCTGAAATATTTACGGAGTGCCATGTTAATTCTCCCCAACAGATTTAGAGGAGTTGTTCACTATTTGCGTTGAAGATTTGCTAGGAAATATCTCGTCTCTTACTTCACTAGCATAGGAATTTAAAGCCGTAGAGATCTCTTCTCTGAGGTTTAAGTATCGCTTTGCAAATTTAGGAGATTTCGGAGTTAATCCTAAAAGGTCATGCCATACTAAGATCTGTCCATCGCACTCTGCGCCAGCTCCAATTCCAATTGTAGGAATTGAGATAGCTTTAGTTATCTCAGTAGCTAATTCTTCAGGGACTCCCTCAAGCACTACAGCGAATGCGCCGGCTGACTCAACAGCTTTAGCATCAGCAAATATTCTCTCCCAAGTTCCACTCTCAGGTTCCTTGCTGGTTGAGTGAGTCTTGCCCTGTATTCTATGACCCCCCATTCGGTGGAATGATTGAGGGGTTAATCCGATATGACCAACTACTGGAATATCACACTCTGCTATCGCCTTAATCTTATCGGCAACGGTTATCCCACCTTCAAGCTTTACAGCGCTAGCTCCACCTTGTTGTAGGAGTGCTGCGGCTGATTTAAGAGCCTGCTCCTGGGATAGTTGATAACTCATGAAAGGAAGATCGCCTACTAGGAGTGCGCGCTTTACCCCGCGTGATACGCAACGGCAATGGTAGATAGCGTCCTCTAATGTTACTGGGATTGTTGTTTCATGTCCCTGCACAACGCATCCCAACGAATCTCCGACTAATAAGAGGTCTATATCGGACTGGTCGGCTATGCTTGCTTGGGTAAAGTCGTATGCTGTGAGAGCGACTATCTTCCTAGTGCTCTTTAAAGAACGAAGGTATGGAACAGAGATCTTCTCTGGGATCCTACTCATCAGTCACTCCTGAAAAACAGTGAATGCCGGTTAAAAAGTCTTACTAACAAAACACCTTCCCGGGAGTATCCTCGAGAGGTGGCGATATTTGACCATAGATCCGATTTGCTAGCAATTAATTCCTAATTTGCGCTTTATCTTCAGATCCAATAGTACTTAATCAATCAAGTCTAAATTTGTGGCATATCTTAGCTTTTTAACCTGTATATTGTGATTAATAAGATGATCTATCAGAGGGCCCTGAAGGGGGTAGTCTTCCTTTTAACCATTATATTAATTCTTCCATCTTTTTCTTCCGCCGAGATAAAGAAAGGGAGTTTAACACTACAAGATAGTTATCAGCTTGCGATAAAAAAAAGCGAACAATTACAGATTAAAGAACAGGAAGTTAAGTTCGCTGAAGCTCAGTATAAGGAAGCAATATCAAAGATTTATCCGGGAATTTCACTGAATGGAGAGTATCGAAAACGTGATAACTCTGAATTCGGAAGGGTGAGTAGAGGAAATAGCGGGTCTTCTGATGATCCATCAAATTCAATCGGAGGAGGTAGTAGTTCCTTAGGAAGATCTCAAAGCGGCGCAGTAATTAGTTTAACTCAGCCGCTATTTAATGGATTCCGTGATTACTATTTGGCACAAGCAGCCGAGAGTGAGATAGAGGCTAATAAGGCAATTGCAGACCGTGCTAAGGAACTTCTATTTCTAGATGTCTCAGATATCTTTACTCAGATTGTTTTTGCTGAAAAAGAGCTAGCAGTTTTAGGTCGTTCTGCAAAAGGAGTCCGTGAACGAGTCGATGAGTTAAATGAGTTTGTTAAGTTAGGTAAATCTAGAGAGAGTGAGGTTTTATCTACAAAAGCTGAATTAGCTGAGTTAGAAGCTAGTCAGAAAC
>CAZTER010000094.1:0-6730 GCA_964612045.1 uncultured Bdellovibrionales bacterium | reverse complement strand
GGTAGACGTATTCCTTCACGGTGTAGATCTCGTTGTTCGCCGTATCATTAAAAATAAAGCTACTGATGCTCAAAGTAATTTGAGAATGGTAAAAGAGACGCTGCTTGGTGTCGTTGGTAGCGAGGATGTTAAAGGGCCTAAGGTGTATCCAGTAAATACTACTCTTGGATCTGTTCAGGCTGGAGCTGATGATTATTCAGCCGTGATAACAAACTATCTTAAATCAAACGGTGGAAAGTTTGATATCGTGCTTTTAGGCCTTGGAGAGGATGGTCATACAGCCTCACTCTTTCCAGGATCTCCTTTCGTGACTTCACAGGATAGTGTGTGTTTTGCAGTTAAGCATCCGACTGATGGAACACAACGTGTCACTGTAGGTTCAAAAGATCTTTTTAATGCTTGGCGAGTTATCTATCTTGTAAAGGGGCGCTCTAAATCTGAGATGATTAAGAGAACGATTGATGGAAAAGAGAGTATAGACGCTATACCAGCCCGACTTTATACTGGTCGAAAAGATGAGACTAGTTTCCTATTAGATAGTGAAGCAGCCAGTCTCTTACAACGCTAAGGTTTGGAGAAGAGCTCTTTGTTATCTCAGAGCTCAAAAAGGTAATGAAGTTTTGCGTTTTATCTAGTGGAAGCAAGGCCAATGTCTCGTTAATCGAACATGAGGGTAGTTACTTACTCTTGGATTGTGGTTTGCCGCTTCGTGTTTTAGAGGAGCGGCTGTTAAGAGTTGGTGTCGATCCTCAGAAGATATCAGCGGTTCTTATCTCCCATGAGCATCAAGACCATATTCGGACAGTCGCGCGGTTTAGTAATCGGTATCGTGTACCAGTTTATTGTAATCGTGGCGCTAAGAAATTTTTAAAGACTGTATATTCTAGTGAGCTGTTCACAACAGGAACTGTTTTTAGTCTTGGTAAGTTAGAGATTGAGACGGTTAAAATATCTCATGATGCGCATGATCCTGTTGGCTTCATCTTTAGAGGCTCTGGATCGCAGTTAGCTCATATTACAGATCTTGGTACAGTTAATGACGGGGTAGAAACTGCTTTAATGAACTCAGATGCCGTAGTGCTTGAGTCAAATCACGATCCTGATCTGTTATGGGGGTGCGAATATCCATGGCATGTAAAGAATCGTATTAGTTCATCTTATGGCCATTTAAGTAATGGAGCAGCTGCCGCTCTATTGGCGCGTACTATCAGCGATAGAACTCAGGTGGTTATCCTGGCGCATTTAAGCGAGAGAAGTAATAACCCTGAGCTAGCACTCTCTACTGTGCGAGAGGCTATTCCTTCAGATCTTCAGATAGATCTCCGTTGTGCCTCGGTTCATCAGGAGACTGGTTGGATTGATGTAAAACCTAGTATTTCTATTAATAGCACTGCTCAGATTGAATTATCAGTGGCGGTCGGGTAAAACCACTCCATATGATAAGGCGATATTCCCGTGAAGAGATGTCCAATATTTGGAGCGATACAGGTCGTTTCAATATCTGGTTTGAAGTTGAACTTGCTGTCCATGAAGAGTTTGAAAAGCGTGGAGTAGTTCCGGCAGGATCTGGTGCTGCTATAAGAAAGACAGCACGGATAGATATTCAGCGGATAGATGAGATTGAACGTGATGTAAAGCATGATGTTATTGCTTTCGTATCTCATATCGCAGAGCAATGTGGATCTGCTGGTGGATATCTTCATAGAGGTATGACCTCCAATGATTTAGTTGATACCTCATTTGCAATTCAATTAAAAAGAGCTTCTGAGCTTTTAATTCATGGAGTAGAGAAGGTTAGAAAACTCCTTAAGGAGCAAGCAATTCAATACAAGATGACGCCTTGTATCGGTCGTACACATGGAATCCATGCTGAGCCTATAACTTTCGGATTAAAAGTTTTGAGTTGGTATGCTGAGCTTACTCGGTGTGAAAAGCGACTAAGAGATGCTCTCGATGAGATTAGCGTTGGAAAACTATCTGGAGCAGTCGGAACTTATACTGGAATTACACCTGAAATTGAGGCTAGTGTTTTAGGTTCGCTCGGCCTTAGAGCAGAGACAGTTCCCTCTCAAGTTGTTCATAGAGATAGGCATGCGGAGTTATTTGCTACATTAGCAGGATTAGGATCTTCAATTGAGCGATTTGCTGTTGAGATTCGTCATCTTCAAAGAACTGAGGTACGTGAAGTTGAAGAGAACTTCGGAGCTAACCAAAAAGGGTCCTCTGCAATGCCTCACAAACGTAATCCTATCTTGTCCGAGAATGTCTGTGGCCTTGCTAGGTTGTTAAGAGGTTATGCAGTCAGCTCATTCGAAAATGTAGCGCTATGGCATGAACGAGATATTAGTCATAGTTCTGTTGAGCGAGTAATTGCTCCAGATGCTTTTATTGTAGCTGATTTCATGCTCAATCGTTTCTATCAGATCGTTTCTTCTTGGAAGGTTTCTCCACAGAGAATGATGGGAAATATAGAGATGACAGGTGGCTTGGTTTTTTCTGGGCAGGTATTAACTGCTTTAGTAGATAGTGGTATGCCACGAGATCAGGCGTATAGACTTGTGCAAGGACACGCTTTGTCGGCATGGGAAAAGTCTACCCCTACATTTGCTGAAAGGATT
Organism: uncultured Bdellovibrionales bacterium; assembly: GCA_964612045.1. Taxonomy (GTDB): domain Bacteria; phylum Bdellovibrionota_C; class UBA2361; order UBA2361; family UBA2361; genus CAZTER01. The sequence goes on along the minus strand of CAZTER010000094.1, from coordinate 4,112 downwards.
CATTCTGATGAGCAGATTAAGGGAGCTCTTAATGCAGAGAAGTTAAAAGAGGTTTTCTCTTTAGATCGACATCTCAAGCATGTTGAGGATATATTTGCCAGAACTTTGGAGGAAAGGTAGGAAGCATGAAGGTACGTGTATTGGTGCGCTTAAAGAGTGGAGTCCTCGATGTTCAGGGGAAAGCAGTTGAGCGAAGTATTAATGAGAATGGATTCCCCGGTATCTCAGCATTAAGAGTTGGAAAGGTTATTGAATTTGAAGCCAGCAGTGGTGATCGTGAGCAGATTATGGCTGAGGCTAAGACAATCTGTGAAAAGATCTTGGTAAATCCAATTATTGAACAGTTTGAGATCCAATTTCCGGAGTAAATAAAATGAAGGTTGGGGTCGTAGTATTTCCAGGATCTAATTGTGATCATGATATGGAGCATGCTTATGGTCGCTTGCTCGGTGCAAAGGTTTCTAAGATTTGGCATCGAGATACCTCTCTAGGTCAGGTAGATCTTGTCGTGATTCCTGGAGGCTTTTCCTACGGCGATTATCTGCGCACCGGAGCATTAGCTTCAATCTCTCCTATTATGAAAGCTATCAAGGATTTTGCTGCAAAGGGTGGTCCAGTAATCGGTATATGTAACGGCTTTCAGATTCTCTGTGAATCTCAACTTCTTCCTGGCGCACTTTTGCAGAACGTTAATAGAAAATTTATCTCGCTCTTTGTTAATATCAAAGTTGATAGTCAGAAGAGTTACTTTACTAAGGGAGTTCAGGTCGGAACTGTAATTTCATGTCCCGTCGCACATGGAGAAGGTAACTATTTTGCGAGCTCAGAGGAGATTGCACGTCTTGAAGGCGAAGGCCAAGTAGTTTTTAGGTATTGTGATTCTTCAGGCCTAGTTAATCCATCAGATCTAGATTCTAATCCTAATGGATCCATTAACTCTATCGCAGGAGTTACGAATCCACAGGGTAACGTAGTTGGTCTTATGCCTCATCCAGAAAGAGCATCTGAAGGGCTCGTAGGGTGGATTGGAGGGGCATCAGGCCTTCCAGTTCTAAGTAGCGCATTGTCGGCATAAGTTAGTTTCCTTTTGAGTTCATTAATTTTTTGAGCCGGTTTAGTAGCCTTTTTGAGCTAAGTTGTTAATTTTACGCGCTGCCGTAATGCTTGTTATCTATTAGCTGTACTTGGAGCACCAAAAATGGGTGGATTTTAAGCTATAGGCTTAAATAATTCAGATACTTGGATAGTGTAACGGTTTGCATTCAAGTGCTTATTATGATATTCCGACGGCTCATTGAAGCGCTTCCTCCCGACGCAACTTATGGGGCACTTGGGCAGGAGGTATAAACGACACACTTAGAGCGGATGTCTTAGTCGAGATTCGGTACCATATGGAGCCGGTCTTGGATGCTCTAAGGAGGCAAACTAAGATGGAGATGGTTAATGTCAAAAGAAACAAATAGCACAGTTGGTGTATCCGTTGGTACTCAGGTAACAGTTCAAACTTTACTTGAGGCAGGAGCACATTTCGGTCATCAAACTCACCGTTGGAATCCTAAGATGCTTCCTTTCATCTTTGGTGAGAGAAATGGAATTCATATTATTAATCTTGATGCTTCAGTCTCTTTCTGGGACAGAGCTCGTAAGATGTTGTTAGATGTAACACGTAAAGGTGGGACAGCTTTAATCGTAGGAACAAAGCAGCAGATCAGAGATATCGTAAGAGAAGAGGCAGTTCGCAGCGGAGCTTTCTACGTAACCGATCGTTGGTTGGGTGGTACTCTAAGTAATTTCTCTACTATTCGTGCGGCGATCGAGAGAATGAAAAAGATTGAAGATCTATTAGCGCAAGCTGAGCAAGAGAATTCAAAAGTTCGCTTGGTTAAGAAAGAGCGTGTCACTCTTAAGAAAGAGCTTGATAAATTACAAGCTAGCTTAGGTGGTATTCGCGACATGAGAAGACTTCCAGACGTTGTCTTCGTAACAGATGTAGTTAAAGAAGAGATCGCAGTTGCTGAGTGTCAGAGATTGCAGATCCCAGTAATTGGATTGGTTGATACTAATGCTGATCCAGAAGTTGTTAATATGCCAATCCCTTGCAACGACGATGCTCCAAAGGTTCAGCGTTTAGTTCTAAGTGCTGTTGCTGATACGATCATCGAAGGACGTCGTGCTTATGAAGTTGCTATGCAAAACAGCAACCCTGAAGGCGGACGTGGCGGGCGTGGTAGACAGAGAGTAGTAGAGTCTCCTGAAGGCGCTACAACTGAAGCTACCGCAGGATAATTAAAGATCGCTCGGATTAGCGAGTATCTAGTCTTTAGGTTAGAGGTCTCGCATCCAAGCGTTTCGTAAGTTTTTATAAAAAGAAAATTTTATTAGAGGTGTGTAATGTCTGAGGTATCATCAGAGCTAGTTAAAGAGTTGAGGAGCCTAACAGGGGCTGGAATGATGGATTGTAAGGCGGCCTTAAAGGAAGCTAATGGCTCCCTTGAAGAGGCTGTAGAGGTTCTTCGAAAGAAGGGATTGAAGAACATAGGAAAGCGCGCTGGAAAAGTAGCTGCTGAAGGAACTGTAGGCACCTATGTTCATGCAGGTGATCAGGTTGCTGTATTAGTTGAGTTAAACAGCGAAACAGATTTCGTTGCACGAAGTGATGAATTTAAGCAGTTAGCTCGTGATCTTGCGTTGCATATCGCAGCTATGAAGCCGCAGTATGCGAATGTTGAAGATGTTCCAGTAGCAATCATCGAGAAGGAAAAAGAGATTGCATTGGCTCAGTTAAATGATGCGCAGAAGAAGAATGCTGATAAGATTCTTCCAGGTAAATTAGAGAAGTTCTACGAAGAGAACGTTCTTATTAGACAAGTATTCGTAAGAGACGACAGTAAGACTGTAAAAGAGTTAATCGAAGCTCTCAGCATGAAGGTTGGAGAGAAGATAGTTGTTCGTAGATTCGTAAGATTCGAAGTCGGTGAAGGAATTGAAAAAGCAGAGGCTGATTTTGCTGCAGAAGTAGCTTCTATGGCGGGTTTGAACAACTAAAATGTTTCAACCATTAAGATACCGTCGCGTACTTCTCAAGTTAAGTGGAGAGATCCTCTCAGGAGAGCAGGAGTTTGGAGTAGATCCAACTGCTTTAGATCGAATAGTTAAAGAGATCTATGAGATCTGTGAGCTTGGTGTAGAGCTAGGAATCGTAATCGGAGGAGGAAATATTCTTCGATGGCGAGATGTTAAAGATAATGGTTTCGAGCGTACCTCAGCTGATTATATGGGTATGTTAGGAACTACTATTAATGCTCTTGCAGTTCAGAGCTTCCTTGAGAAGCGCGGTATTGAAACTCGCGTAATGAGCGCGATTGAGATGCGTCAGATCTCTGAGCCGTATATACGTCGAAGGGCTACTAGGCACTTAGAAAAAGGACGAGTAGTTATCTTTGCATGAGGTACAGGCAATCCGTACTTTACTACCGATACAGCAGCAAGTCTTAGGGCCATGGAAGTGGGAGCTAATATCCTGTTAAAGGGTACCAAGGTTTCTGCTGTTTACGATAAAGATCCTAATTTGCATGCCGATGCGGTTGCTTATGAGCATATCTCATTTATGGATGTCCTTCAGAAAGGGATTGCTGTAATGGATGCAGCTGCGATCTCCCTTTGTATGGAGAATCAGCTTCCTATCGTGGTCTTTAATATTAACGAGAGTGGTAACTTGAGAAGAGTTGTGACTGGTGAAAAGATCGGAACTCTCGTATCTAGTAAGAAAGCGTAACAGGTTATACGTTTTTAATTTCATTGTAAGAAGCGGAGGATGCGATGTCTGGAAAATATGGCGACATTGATGGAAAGTGCAAAAAGACTATAGAGCATTTTAAAACAGAGATCGGTCGATTAAGAACTGGTCGAGCTAACTCCGCATTACTTGAGGGAGTTCATGTCGACTATTATGGAAGCATGGTTCCTCTTATTCAGTTAGGGATGGTTAATGCTCCGGAGTCTAGATTGCTTACTGTTCAGGTCTATGATGCTGGTGCAGTAGAAGGAGTAGCCAAGGCTATTCAACAATCTGAGTTAGGTCTCAATCCTAGTCGTGAAGGAAATCTTCTTCG
>CAZTER010000093.1:0-6732 GCA_964612045.1 uncultured Bdellovibrionales bacterium | reverse complement strand
AGTTAGAGTTGGTGTTGGGCTAGGAGTTGAAGTCGGTGTTGGTAGATATCTACTGTCATCTGGAATTGTAGAAAGAGCTCTATGTAGATCGATCATTGCTCCGGTTGATACAACTCCACTTAGAGAGGGAAGAGTTCGACCATTGCTTAGTAATCTAGTTCGCAATTGAGCCGCAGTTAATGCAGGAGCATAGTTGGCCATTAGAGATAGAGCCCCTGAAACATGAGGAGCTGCCATTGATGTTCCTGAAAGATATACATATTGGTTTCCTGGATATGTACTTGCGATGTTCGATCCAGGGGCTGCAATATGAACAGTTGTCGCGCCGTAGTTTGAGAAGCTAGATCTTGCTCCTGCACTATCAATCGAGGCTACTGATATTATGTTAGAAACGGAGTAATTAGCCGGATACGATGGATTTGTATCGTTGTTGCTATTGTTATTTCCTGCCGCTGCTACAAATAGTATGCCATTGTCTCTTGCTCGAGCTATTGCGTCCGCTAGAGGTTGAACATAACCGCCGCCACCCCATGAGTTATTTGACAGAATGATATTATTGCCGGCTTGTTTGAGATTAGTGACGTAATCAACTGCTTCAATTGCATCATATATGCTTCCACTTCCAGAGGAGCTAAGAAACTTAACTCCAACCATCTTTACGCGCCAATTTACGCCGACAACACCGAGATTATTATTTCCAACTGCTCCTATAGTTCCAGCAACATGAGTTCCATGTCCGTTATCATCAAATGGATTTCCTGATCCATTTATGGTGTTTATTCCATAAATATCATCTACGTATCCATTGTTGTCGTCATCAATGCCATTGTTCGCAATCTCGCGAGGATTGGTCCACATGTTTGCTTGTAGATCTGGATGAGTATAGTCGACACCTGAATCGATAATCGCAACAATAGTATTGGATGTTCCTGTATTTATATCCCAACTTTGTGGAGCATTGATGTCTACATCATTACTCTGATGCAATCCCCACATTAGGCTATAGTATGTGTCGTTTGGCGTTGCTTCAATTTTAATCTCGCCATTGCAGCTACAGCTAAATTTGCGAACAATCTTTGATCCTAATCCATCTCTTGAATCTTTAATCTGTTGTCTTGTTCTAGCTGATAGCTTTTTACAAAGATCTACTTGAGAATCTTTATCTACTACTTTTCTTCTCTTGTTGAGGTATCTCTCTGGAGTAATCAAAATTGCATTACTTGAACGTTCCTGAATAGCAAGTGTATTTGAGGTCGTGGCATCTAATGCTTCTAATGCCTTCTGTTGAAGGGCGGGAATCTCTGAAACGGTCAGAATATATTGATCTTGAAAACATCTCTCTGTATTTTCAGCGCTTAGATTTGGAGCAATTATAGTTGCTATTAGAAATAAGGATATTGTCCCCTTAAGTATACTTAGAGCTCTCATCGTGAACTCCTTTTTAATGCAGCTCCGTCTGTTAGTGTTCTTAAGCGAACCGCCCAGTTAAGCCCACGTGTTCCTTTCTTTGAATTCAACGATAGTTGATAGACCCTAGGTTTTGACAAGATAACGATCTGTCCAGAGGGGTCGATTAGTGAGATCTTATATCGTCCAAATGGAAGACCATATTCCCATCCGAGAGCACTGCCGAATGATGTCTCAAATTGAGAACCATTGTCGCGATTTGTGGCAACTACCTTTAGGTCAAGTAATGCGAGTCTTCTAATCAAGCTAGCTGAAAGTTTACGTCCATTCTTTCCACGAAGTTCGCCACTTACAGAAGCTAGTGGCTGTGGAGTCGATGTATTTGTTGGTGTCCAGGTCGGAGTTGGGCTCATTGTTGGAATAGATGTCGCTGTGGCATTTGGCACAGATGTTGATGTTGGCGCTGGTGTGGATGTTGAAGCTGGTATCTTCGTCGGAGTTGAGCTTGCAGTAGATGTCGGTGTTCTCGTAGCAGTAGGTGTTGGAGTAGAAGGGCACTGAGTTTTGCTAGATACTTTTACATCTATCTGCTCGCCATCTCTGAAGAGACGAGCTGTATTTGGTGAGTTAGGTACTACATCAGTGAAGAAATCGATGAATCCACCCTGTGGGATAGTTATAGAGCCACTTTGATTGGTTCCGTATATATCCCATGTCAAATGTATGCCTGGAACTCCTGTTGCTCTCCACTTTAGTCTAGTTGATGGATCATCAGAGCATAGGGAGGTTAATGTGGTCTGAATTATTGGAGTAGAACTTGGTGTAGCTGTAGAAGTCGATGTTGGTGTAGCTGTGCCCGTTTGAGTAGGAGTTTGAGTTCTTGTAGCTGTTGCGGTTTGAGTCGGCGTTCTTGTCGAAGTCGGTGTCGATGTCACTGTCGCAGTATTTGTGGTGGTTGGTGTTGCAGTTGATGTCGAAGTATTTGTCGGAGTTTGAGTAACTGTTGAAGTCGAAGTTTTTGTAGGAGTTGGAGTTACTGTTGGTGTATTTGTTGTCGTAAATGTTGGTGTAATAGTCGGTGTAGCTGTTGAGGTCGATGTATTCGATGGAGTTTGAGTAACTGTTGCAGTAGATGTCCTAGTTGGTGTCGCAGTAATTGTAGAAGTATTTGTACGAGTTGGAGTCGCTGTTACAGTCGGTGTATTTGAACTAGTAGGGCTTGGTGTTGATGTTCTTGTTTGAGTAGGAGTCGATGTAATTGTAAATGTTGGAGTGATTGTTGGAGTATTTGTAATAGTTGGTGTGTTAGTTGGCGTTGGAGTTGCTGTTGGTACTGGGATGCGAACAAAATCTAGATTATTAAGGTTTTCCTCAACAACTCCACTTCTTTCTGCTGGAGAGAAGTTGCTGTCAGCTAATGAAGCAAATATCGTAAATTCTTTATCTGAAGGGGCAGAGATGAAATATCCTCCGTCGCGTCCACTTTCTGTATCGCGCGTTTCTCCATCAATAATCAAAGTAACTTTTGCATTTGGAACTGGTTGCCCTAATGTATCTAAGATAGTTCCAGATAGGATGTACTGCACATCAAGAGTTTCCTTAAAGTCTGTATCGGAAGCATCGCAATGAACTAGAGGGATGGATACGGCAGCAGGATCAAAGGTTAGGTCGTTGTGTTCAGCAGTAATCCAGTTATCACTTCCATTATCTACGGTGGTTTCATATTGGCCTAGTGAATCTGTTGTGGCGACCTCGATATCATTATTTAAAATCTTTGCGCCTACGAGCGGTTGCCCGTATCTGTTTAAGATAGTTCCTCTAATCGAATAGGCCGATTGCACAGGACAAGATGCGTCTGGTGGGTCTGAAATTAAGCTAGGTAATGGATAGACAGCTTTAAAATCGATATTGTTGATATGTCTATTTAGTTGATCTAGCTCTATAAACGCTGGGTCAAAAATTCGACCATTTTTTCGCGCTGCAATCCTATATGTTCGTCCCTCATCAAGAACCAAGGCGTACTCGCCAGATGTAGTTGTCGTAAAAGTAGTAGAGTTATCAAGTAAGATCTCTGCTTCGTTTAGTGGGAAGCCATCAGGGTCAAAGACCTTTCCAGAGACATTAAATCGTAAGGTTTCTATCCCGCCACAACTTGCACTAAAGCTCTCATTGGTAGTCGTATTAGTCGGACAGATCTGAAAAGGAGTTGCGCTATTATGTCCAAAGGAACATCCAGATTGTGATGGATTTAGAGATAAGAAATCATCTAGAGATGATTCATTCTGGTCGTTGCAAGGAGTTGAACGTAGCACGGAGGGAAATACGACAACTCCATTTCGGTCAGAGAGTGAATCCTCTCTAATGCCCTTTAGTCCTGGTTCGCTTGCTGAGATTGCAACTCCAGTTCTTGGTAGAGATCCTTCAAGCACAGAGACAAAGGAAGCTCCCTGACGAGAGCGATTAGGAATAGCCCAGATTTTACATTTATTATCTGCACAGCTATTTGGAGAGAGGTCTATGGATTGAGGAAAAAACTCATAATCTCCTGTTGGAATGAGTTTTATCCGATCTGTTGCTAATGCTCCGATGCTGTTTGTAGCAAATCGGATTCTGCCTAGCGCATTAGTAGTTCGATTTGTGAGAGATAAAGATTGAAAGTTGTAATTTCCAAAGAAAGTAACTTCTGTTGCAGCAATGCCGTCAGGCTTAAGAACATTTACTTCATAAGTTGTAGAGCTTCCTACAGTAAGATCCTCGGTTGTTCCGCATGAGGCGATAATTGAAACTCTTGCATCACCATTTTTAGTGCATGCAGAAGCTGCTGAAGCTGAAAACGAGCAACTTTCTCCTTTATTTGCGAAGGGTAATAGGTAGTATAGGTTGTTATTTAAAGAGCTATCTATGTCACTACAAGAGGTCGAATGCTTCGGCACTGAGAAAAATATAAAGCCACTATTGTCACTCTTCTTAGAAGAACGAACATAAGCTCCTGAAAGCTTTGCTGATATACCTCTCTGAGGAATTCCTCTTGAGTTTGTTATCCAGCCATAAACAACAGCACTTGGTGAGCCATCAGCTATAGCCTTTATCTGACATCTAAAATTTGGACATGTGGCAGGCGATGGAGAGATCTCTGAAGGTTCAAATCTATATCCAGCTTCGGTGTGAGAGAAGGTTATGTTTGGGGAAGCTTCGCTTAATTCATCGGTATTGAAAGACCAGTTTCCATTACTTCCAGAGAATCGAGATGGTAGCGATTGAATTCCGGCAGTTCCGTAGATCTGAACACCTAATACAGGAGAGTCTGCAGGGGTTCTGAACTCTAGTGTGTATTGTTCAGCATGGGATGAAGCTGAGGTTAAGGTTATAAATAATACAGCGAAGATTAGTGACCTTAGAGCTTTTGCCCATGCACTTAAAGTATAAGTTGTGCTGGTTGGTCTGCTAATACTCAATCAAATCCTCTGTTATTCCCATTTTAATCGTCTATTTAAGATTTAGAGTTGAGATCTAAGAGCAAAATTAATTTGAGAAGAGTAGATTCAAAGTAGTTGTGACTTTGAGATAGGAGAAGCCCCTATGAGGTCTCTAGTAGTTGCATTATCTAATTAATCATTTCAGGTAGTTAAGAGAGTAACTTTTAGAATCAAAATTAATTTTAATAAGCTCATTTGGCTTCTTTAAAAAGGCATTCCATCTGGCTGATAATGAACTCTTTATTTATATGTCGTTGCTTTGAAGTATCTTAATGATACCCTTGTTTCTCATATAAGCCTCAGTAACTATGCAGTTTATCTGGTCGAATAGTGTGCGGCTTTACCAGCTTACTAGATTGGGAGTGTTCCTGTGCTCGTATCATCTTCTTCTGAGTTGACAGCTCTGACTGGAATTACAAGAGCTGATCTTTACAACTCATTTATCTCTAATTTTGAAGAGATATCTCTAATCAGTGATTTTTTCAGAGGTCTCCTTAGTCAGCAAGGACTTCCATCTTTTAGTCATCTTGTAGAGATAGGATCTGGACCTGGACGAATTTTATCCACATTTAGATCGTTTAGTAGGCGGGTAACAGGTGTTGATTTCGATAAGGAATATTGCCTTGCGGCACAGAAGATTGTGAATGAAGAGGATCTCAGTGAAGTTAGGATAGTATGTGAAAATTTTCTTAAATATACACCTGATATCCCGATAGATTGCTTAGCTATTATAAACGGTGCTTTTTATTATTCTGAATCTAGTGAGTATTTGAGAGAGCTATTAGCTTGCTGTTATAAAAAGCTATCTTCAGGTGGAGTACTAGTACTTGAAGGGGCAAATCTACTTTATTTTATTAAAAACTACGGCAAGGGATTCAGTTTTAATACAGTGAAGGAGATAAAAAATCTCTCTGTAGAGCGACAAATTTCACATGTGATTGATACATTTAACTGTCACTGGATTCATAAGGATACCTATCAGATCTCTGGACGGATTAATTGTACGTACGAAGAAAGTTATAGGTTTTTGATCGTGACGTTAGAGCATATTTTATCGATATTGACTTCGATCGGTTTTGAAATCTTGAGTGTTGATAAAGGATGGAAAAGTTTAGTCGGCGAAGATTCATCTAGTAAGCTACTTATTACAGCAAGGAGATAGAGATGTCCGAGGAATGGTTTAAAAATAAGATACCAAAATCTTCTACGGAACTTTATTCTGAGCTTTACTCTGGTAGCGTATATCTTCTACCGCCGAGTAAAGCCTCTTTGGAGTTAGTATCTCGAGCAACTGACTTTATAAAGGAGGTCTTTGAGCAAGAAGAGATTCGAAATGTTCATGCCAAATATTCCGGAGATATTTTTTTTGAGAAGGTTAAGATATTAAGGAAAGAGATCTACCTATCAGAACAATATAGGGAATTAACGATTAACCTTATAGATGAAATCGGATTTGCAAATGATAAGATCGCTTTTGATCCGATGAGAATCAGAGCTTTAGTGGATCGTGGATGGGAGAATCCTAAGGCAGTTTCTGCATATTATGCGCATAGAGATACTTGGTATGCGCACTCGCATTCAGAGATTAATTGGTGGCTTCCACTGCATGATGTTGAAACTGAAGATACATTTTCATTTTTTCCTGAATATTTTAATAAAGAAGTTCCAAATAATTCAGAGGTTTTTGATTATGATCAATGGACCTCTGGAGGTGATGGATTAAAGATCGGTTGGCAAAATAAGAATGCTGGTATTGAGAATGTATATCCAGGGCAGACTGCTGAAGTGCCTATTACAGAGATCCAAACTTTTTCCGCCAAAGCTGGGTCACGATTAGTCTTTGCTGGAA
>CAZTER010000092.1:0-6748 GCA_964612045.1 uncultured Bdellovibrionales bacterium | reverse complement strand
TGTAGAATAAATTGTGGTTATCTCGAACAGATAAGTACAACTAAGTTAAGGTTCTAAGATTTTAAAATGAACCTTAATAGATTTTCTTGTAATCTCTCTGTCGGAAGAAGGAAACTTCCACCTTTCTTTTATTGTATCAAGCGCTGATTGATCACAATCTTCTCTTCCTGAACTATGAGAGATCTCAGCAGTCACAACAGATCCATCTTTTCCTATAATTATTGCTAACTCGACTGTTCCATTAAATCCCATCTTCCTAGCACCAATTGGAAATGGTGGTTTCGGCGCGGTGATGGGTTCCACTCCAATTAAAAGAGAGCTTTCAGAATTACTAAAGTCATCTCCTGCAAGAGTCCCCACAGCATTGGTTGAGGTTCTTCTGGTATTATGGTCTCCCGTGGAGAGGACTCCATTATTATTAGGATGAGGGATTCTTTCTACAAATTTTTGTTTGAACTCAATTCCATGCTGCCGTGTGACAGTAGGAGGATCTTGCGTGAGAGTTGATGTTTGTGTTTCTAGCTCGTTAGCAAATAGCTCTAGGGAAGTTTCAATATCAAAGATTTTGGTATCCTCATTAGAAGCAGCGCTTGTTGAGGATGGAGAGGTAGAAGGTGGCATGCTGGTCTGTGAGGCACTACCATATATTGAACTCAGTTTGTTTATAGTGATTACTGCAAAGGCTACGGATACATGTATGACAACAGATATAAGCACTCCTAGACCGATGAAGGATCTTGGTGCCAGCCTCTTGGTACTCATATTCTTAAACTTCATAACCCGAGTGATACCAAGTCTTAGGTAGCTTCGGCCAGCATCGAGAGGAAGATATCTCAACTTTATCTGGTGATTTCTTCTATTTTGTAACAACTGTTTGTTTTTGTGACTGCTAATAACTTCAGGTAGTTATAAATTTTGAGTAAAAATTTTATCTCCATTGCTCTACCAAGCTAAGTATCGTAAATCGTTATGGGTCTTTATGAATCTAAAGTATTTGTGGAGACTTGACCGGTCAAATAATTAGCCGGTTGGATGGAAGTAAAAAAGGGAGCCAGGGACGGCGATGTTAATTTTAACGAGAAAGCCAGGTGAGAGTATCTATATCGGTGACGGTGTTAAGGTCGTCGTTGTAGAGATCAAGGGAAATCAGATCCGACTAGGAATTGAGGCCCCATCAGATGTTCGAATCTATAGAGAGGAGATTTATCTCCAGATCTTAGAAGAGAACAAGAAGGCTGCACAGGCTTCAGATGTTACGCCGGGAGATCTTGAGGGATTGTCGGCTGCGTTTGGAGGTGTTGCTTCAGGTGCTTCAGATGGTAAGGAGGGATTACCAAAGGTTAAACTCCCATCTGCTGTGCAGGGATTGAGTGCTCAGGTTTACAAGAAGAAGAAGGGTAACTAAGGGTTCGAATGAGTAGTGAGGAAGAAAAAAAAGTGGATGAAGCGCTCGTAAGTGTGCGCAGCTCCAGGTTTGGCGAACTCTCAGTTCCGGCCGAGACTATCATCGATTTTCCTCATGGTATGATCGGATTTCCTGAGCATCGTAAGTTCGTCATGTTCGAACACAAAGCTCCCTTTGCATGGTTACACTCAACAGAGGATCCAGATCTAGCTTTCGTAGTTATAGATGGGTCTAAATTATGTCACCTTTTCGATTTTAAGGCGCCATTCGGTGATAAAGAGATCGAACTAAAAGAGGATGATGAATTTGCAATTCTAGTGGTTGTTACGGTGCGCTCCGATCCTAAGCTAACAACAGCAAATGTTAAGGCGCCTTTATTCGTAAATCTTAGAACGAGAAAAGGATTACAGATAATTCATGATGATCCTAAGTTCCCAACTCGTTTCCCAATTTGGAGCGAGGGGAACAAAGAGGGTGGCAATAAAGAGGACGGAGAAGCTAAATAATTATAAAAAGCTTTTCTCGATTTATTCGCAATATTTTAGCTTCTATCTGACTTTCCTGTTAACTAGTTTGCACTATTAACTAGTATGCCACTTAACGTAAGGGATCTTATTCGTATATATGTCTCTCAGCTAAGAACTGAGCTTTTCCTTCCTCAATTAGCTTAGTTAATGTCTCTTTAGCTGTAGCTTTATCAAATCCAAGATACGTTGCTAGAGCAACAGCTTGATCGTTTAAGTCAGGATACCCTTCAGGAGATCCTACCTGTGAAAGATGAGCTAGCATATCAGCCAGTTTTACAATTGAGGTTTTCTCTTCAATTGGAAATTCAGGTTTCGTACCTTGAACGGTATCATGGTAATGCAGAATGACTTGGCATGTATCCGCCGAAAAATTCCATTTTTTAGCCACCAAAGCACCTATTAGTGGGTGTGCAAATCCAAAGACTTCTTGCTCCGCCGCAACGTAGTCAATATTTTTAACTTTGATCGTCTCGATCACCTTTAGATAATCCTGTTGCGTTTCCTTTCTCGCAAGCAGAACCACTTGGCCTAAAGTGTGCAATAGTCCGAGAAGAAAGATCTCATCACCAAAGCTCTTTTTAAGGTGTTTGGCGATCTTCGTGGCGCAGATAGCACTGGCCATAGAATTTTCCCAGACAAGCTGTTCAAGATTAGCAAAATTTCTATTCATCTGCCTTAAAGCAGCAGCTACGATTACACCCTTTAATGCTTTAAATCCGATCATCCCGATCGCTTGATTCAGAGTTGTAATCTCTCTTTGTCTAGCAAACATTGCTGAGTTAGCAATCTTTAGCACTCTAACAGCAAGAGCTGTGTCGCTTTGTAATAGCTCTGCAAGTTGAGCTGCTGATGTATTAGGTGATTCAACTAATGCGATCGCTCTTGAAGCAACCTTTGGCATTGGAGGTAGATCTCCAACCCATGCAACTATCTCTCTCCAATCTTTTCCTTGAGCGAGGCGACCGTTAAATTCAGAGGGTGCTGTGTGAAGATCTGACATATTTCGACCCAGTAATTTTCCTAAGTAAACCACTTACTAGTGGTTTATATCTCATAGCGACACTAATATATCGTCCAGTGTAGAAAAAATCATTAGTAATTGCGAGAGATTAAAAGAACTTTTTATGGGTAGGCTCTTGCTATTAAGGGTCATTGCCTCCTGTATCTTTTTGGGTTTCTAGGGTTCAGTAAATCCGGAGAGGTGTCGATATTTACGTTGGCAGGTGCATTTCTGTCATCCTGCGCTATTTTGACGACTACTGGGAGGAGCAATGAGCCAAGAATTTCCAACTGAGATTGTAAGCAATAAGGGAGTTATCAAAGTTACTGCTGATTTAGATTCAGAGCAGTCAGGTGAGGCCCTAAGAAAGGCATTTAATCAGGTTTATGATCAGGGGAAGAGGACCGTTGTCCTAGATCTCAGTGATGTTCAGATTATTAATAGCTACGGCATCGGTAAGGTTCTTATGTGTTACAAGAGACTTAAGGCCGATAACGGAGTCTTGATGGTTAAGCCATTGCAAGGATTTGTTAAAGAGACATTTGAACTCTTGATGCTCGACAAATTACTTCCGGTGGATCAGTAAGAGGTTGGACTGGACCTCCCTAAAGGGTTCTATGTCTTTTAACTCTGGCTCAAAATCAGCTCTAGTAGTCGAAAATGATAAGGCGACACGAGATTCGCTTTGTCAGTATCTGACTTCAGGCGGATGGCTATGCGACGTGGTCGAAAGCCCGGAGATTACTCATCCAAACCTATCTGGGTGTGGATATGATCTGGTGGTTATCGATGCCGCTTTTGCTCTTCCAAGCGGCATCGATACCTTAAAAGATATTCGCTCCAGCTGTCCACGACAAGCGATTCTACTGCTAACAACTAATCCTGAGTTCGAGCGTGAACTTGTGCGCATGCGCGATTCTGCAGTTGGAATGCTACTTCGCCCATTAGACTCAAATCTAATTCCTGTTGTTGTAAATCGAATAACCTCAGCAGTTAAAATTAGAGAGTTTGAGGAGAGAATTCAGGACTTCATAGTTGCAGAGAAAACAACATACGAATTCAATACAGCACAACTTTCCGGTGTTAGGTTCCCACTTTCAGTCTTAACAAGGCTAGAGACGCAAGGGCGTTTAAATTACGGAGATAGACTTAGATTAGATCTCGCATTTCAAGAAGCTATTGCAAATTCAGTCGAGCATGGGAACCTCGAACTCGATTCAGTTTGGAGAGAGCAGATTAATGAGCAGGGTGAGGATCTTTATTCTTTAACTAAAGCTGCCCGATTAAATGACCCTTTATATAGTAATCGTAAGATCTTAGTAACGACAGAAGTTTTAGCTTCACATATTGAGATAAGGATCCGAGATCAAGGTAAGGGTTTTAATACATCGAAGCTTGAGCCACTTCAGAGCTCTCTTGAGAGCTGTTTTGGAAGAGGAATAGCGCTGATTAAAAGCGCTGTAGATCGACTCTGGTTTGAGTCGAGTGGGCGAGAGGTCGTGATGGTAAAAGGGTTGTCCGCTGTTAAGCCAAGGAGTGGTTTTTGATATGGCACTAAAGTTTAGACTTCGCGGTTTAGCCGAAACATTCATAGAAGAATTGACCTGTCCGGGTTGTGGATGCCATGGCAAGGATGATCATAATTTTGCTACAGAGCACACCAGAGTTACATTCGACGGCATCATTGTTGTTGTTCAGTGTAGGACCTGTAAGGAGATCTTTGTTCCATCAGAACAGAGATTGGGAGTATTGAGCCCAAACGATCTTAAAGCTGCCGTTTATAAAGATTCTCGTGATTCAGGAGAGCCGATCCTTGAAAATATCGGTGCGGTTAAACTAGCAGTAGAAAAGATGAATGCTCAACGAAGAGGGGATCTGCACTAAAGATTAAAAGGCACGAGACCTATCAACAGCTTATAGCTGATAAATAGATACAGATAATAAAAGCAATCAATAATGAATTAAGTCGTAAGAAAGAATTTCGATCTTAAAATCGTACAGGTTCTTTACTTAGCTTCTACTTTGCTACCAACAAGCTTAGATAGTGGGATGTTATACTTACGAAGAGTAGCATCCAATCCTAACTTGTCGATTGTTCTGATAACACGAGTTGAAAGTTTAACTCTTACAGTTCTCTTGAGTTCTGGGATCCAGATTCTCTTGCTCTGAAGGTTAGAATCGAAAACATGATTGGTCTTGTTGTTAGCGTGGCTTACGCGGTGACCGTACTGCTTAGTTTTTCCTGAGATCTGACATTTACGAGCCATGGTTACTCTCTACTAAATAGCTACCTCAATACTGGTAGCGACAACAAAATTTAAGGCATCGGATTCTCTAATAAATACCGAGAAATTGCAAGTTAGGGGGTGTCTTTCTAGATGATGGCAACGTATGTAGGTAAAAACCTAGCAATCTTAGGCTCTTGCTTAGAAAAGCTCTAACGAGATCTGACGAGGTGGCTCATTTCCATTGGCTGGACGCTCTATGATGGACCTAGCAAAGAAAGCTGCTACCCCGTAGTCAACCTTAGCAACTACTTGGAAAAAGCGCCCACCAGTAGTTATCCCCTGAAGTTGTGGGAATCCTATTAAATCAGAGAGAGTCTTTATCGGCCCAGCATCTCCAGCTCTCTGTTGGATCATTCGCTCGACCATCTCATCAGTCATATCTTCATGTAGACTCTTAAGAACAATCCGAGGGGCTACATTTATATTTACCTGACCCATTCTTACGGCAGTTGTTAAAAATGGCGACATCTTGCGGATACGAGCTTGGGTAAATCCAGGGACACCAGAAAGTTCTCCAATCCTAGTAATCTTTCGATTTAAAAAGAAATCGCTAGTCTGTTCACTTTCAATGCTTCTAAAGTTTCCATCAATATATGGTGTTGAGTCTTCATCAATAAAGTCGATCAAGTTTGCTACCATCTCCTCTGGAGTAAAGATTCTACCTTTAAAGAGGGGAGTTTGATCCTGCTCCTGGTCCTGAGCAAACCCTAAATTGATAAATAATCGAAGTAAGACATCCCGCCATAGTTTGTCTGGAGTATTGATACGAGATGGTGTGGAAACAAGAGCACTCAAAGGGATCTTAGATTCCTCCGGTCTAATTTCTAGGGATAATCTTACATTGTATTCAGGGATTTCAAATATTTCGGCTGGTAACTCCATTCCTTGGATGAACGGACCCCATATATCTTTTGGAGAATCTTCCGGTGTTTTGTCGTTTTGCAATAATACACGAGCAGCATTAATCGCTGATTTTAAGAGGTATTCAGCTTTAAAGCTTTTGATCATCATAGCTGCTCTGCGAGAGCTTAGATGGGTAGAGTAAGTAAGGTTCGTAACTAAAATTGTAATTAGAGCGACAACACCCATGACAAGGATTAAGGCAACACCTCGTTGGTGGTAAATTTTAGATCTAGAGTTAATGGTTATGGGGGCCTTCATCTTATAAACGGTAGCACCGTAGTGTGTTACAGACAATTGCTTTAGAGCAAGCATATTTGGATAGGTATCAGCTACTCATAAGTTATCTTGAGGGACGGATTTATCTCTTTGCTTTTGGGGGTAAAATTCCAAACTCATGGTTATAGTTGACTAGGTTGTGGCTTCGCGCAAATCGAGAGGCTAGAAAATCAACCGCAGTTGGAAGGTCAAAAACTACAGCACTCTTATACTGAGAGATGGTTAGACTTAAGATCTTTTCAGCTAGAACATCAGATGATTCATCAGGTTCACAATTTTCTATAATCTGGAGCACTCTCTCTTTAAGCTCTGGCTCGCGAACTGCTAGCTCAACCAACATTTTTTCATG
>CAZTER010000091.1:0-6790 GCA_964612045.1 uncultured Bdellovibrionales bacterium | reverse complement strand
CAAAAAGTACTCAGCGTCGCTTCTCGAGTATTTCCATCATATAAAATTGTTAACAAACTTTCATTAATTAAGATCCCTGATCAAGAGATTCGAAGTGAAATCCTTCAGGAGATTGCTCGTGAAAAAGAGATCTCGATTGAAGGATTAAGTGTATTTGTTAAGGATGGTGTCGTTACAGTAAGTGGTTTGGCAGATAATCATCCTGAAGCTGATTATGCTCTTGCAGTAATTCAGATGATTGATGGAGTACGGCGAATTGATAGCAAGTTAACTATCGCTGGCGGCTATAAGTGGGATGGTCGATAAGGCGTGAGGTCTTCTATCTCCCTGATAGAGGCTTAAAGCAAAGCTAGGTAGAGCAAGCTTAGATAAAGCAAAGCCGGGAATGAGGGGGGTAATCCTCACTCCCGGCTTTGTAGTCTCTGAATCTATATCTCTGAGTATATATCTGACTGTGGATCAGATTGCACAGTATTAAAACTTACTATTCAGTAAGTTGCGAAACTATTTTTAGGGCAGCATCGTAGTTAGGCTCACTGCTTAATTCTTTTACATACTCGACATGTCTAACTACTCCGCTCTTATCCACTACAAATAAGGATCGAGCGAGAAGTCCTAGATCAGGAAGTTGGCAACCATAAGCTTCACCAAACTTTCTATACTTATAGTCGCTTGCGGTAACAACATTAGTTGCATCTTCTGCGCCGCACCATCTCTTTTGAGCAAATGGAAGATCCATACTTACAGTAAGAGCTCTTACTCCCTTAGATTGAATCTTACTTAACTCTTGGTTGAATCTCTTAGTTTGAAGGGAACATACAGGAGTATCGAGACTTGGAACTACCGAGACTATTAAGACCTCTCCAAAGAGTGAAGAAACTGAAAGATCTCCTAGGTCGTTTCCTGTCAGAGTTACATCAGGAGCCTTAGATCCTTCAGTAACTTGATTGCCTACTACATTGAGCTTGTTCCCTTTGAATTCGAGATTGTTATTAGTTTTATTAACTGTATCGGACATAATCTCTCCTAAGTTATTTCTGTTTCCCATGCTGAGAGAAAATTCTCAGATGGAGTAGTTTGTTCGAGAATCAGCACTTTTGCACGGGTAGGATCAATTGAAAAGGGTGTCGATTCTTCTCCTATTTAAATCTTATGGTAGTTATCTTTTATTGAAATTAGGGGGTTCCCTCTCTACTCACCTTGTCAGAGTGAGGTTTATTTGAATTCTAAAAGATCTCTGAAGCCTTAGGATTCTCTCAATGGAGCCGAGAATCTTGCAACGAAGAAATCCTTAGGAATCGGACCAACAAGTCGTTCGACAGATTCTCTCTTAACTCTCCAGTCAGCTCCGAGCTTAAATCCATCTAAGATTCCGCCTTTTATTAGATCATATACTTTAGGTCTATGGATTCTAAGTAGGTCTGAAACTTCTTTGACAGTTAGTAGCACATGATTTTTTGGTCGCGTCATTAACCCCCCAAACGCAAGGCCAACTCTCAGTTAAATTCATGTTGCAGATATTAAATTTAGAAATTTAATCCAGATTTAAACTACCAACATTAATTTAACGTGAGGTACTCAACCTGAGTACGGGCCGATATAGTAATCGATTTTCACCCTCATTTGTTGCTAAAAATGGAGGTTTCAGTTAGGAAAAAGCTAAGTTTCGTTAACTACTAGCTAAAAAGATATCGCCATCAATAGATTCAATTAGATAGGTATAGCTCCCTTCTGGGATTATAAAAGCACCACCATTCAATAGCTTAACATCCTCATCTGAATCTGATCTAATCACTCCAGTTCCATTCAAGCAGAGGAGGATCATCGGAGTGCTGGATGATTTAATATTGATAGTTGTCCCTGCATGAAGATATGTCAGTCGAGCAGAATTGTCTGTGAGTTGTATTATTGTAGGTGTTTCTTCGTTATCAGTGGCAGTTAATATTTCAGGTTTTACATATTTTGAATTAGCAATTTTAGAAAAATTTATTAGATCACACCTCTTTTTTGTTAATCCAGCTCTGATTACATTGTCAGACGGTGTCATCAATTCTACCATCTCACCTTCAAGATATGCGTGAATAATCCCGCTGTGAGTTGCTATGCTCTGACCTTTCTTTAAGTTGAGAAGATTTAATAGATATAACCAAAGGATTCCAAGGTCTCCATCTCCGTACTTAACAACCATAGATTGTAAGAGCTCGTAACGCTCTTTGTCTGCTTGAAATATCTGGGAAGTAATAATCTGCCTATTAATTTCTAAATATGCTTCAGGTGCAACAGCACAGATTTTATTTACCAAGAGTGTGGTTAAATTTTCAGAGTTAGGATCTATCCCTAATACTTTTAAGATTGGTGTTAGTCCCTTGATCTCTTCTGATGGTCGCATGCCCCATAGAATTTTTGCATCTCCAAGAGCAAAGGCTAATTCTACTTTCCTATTTGGATCTAGATAGTCCTTTGAGTTCTCACTATGGAGGACCTGCGCTTGTGCATCATTCGGATGGATCTGAATAGAGAGCGGCTCTGCGATTGATAAGACTTTGAGTAGGTAAGGTAGAGACGATGCTGTGCTATTACTACTCTGTTGTATATATTGGGTGAGAGAAATCTCTCCTGATAATGTTCGAACATTTGCAGGACCTTTCGGATGTGTTCCGAACCAGATCTCAGCTAATTTGTCTAGTTTACCCTGAGTGGCTTCGAAATTTGAGATTATAGAGCTATTAGGTGTTTTCCCCCAATAGTAGTCCTGTACCGCACCTATCAAAGGTAGGGGTGATCCTTCGGAAACTTTGATTTTTTCATTCATAAGGACTCCAAACGTAACAGGTAAGTGCCTTTCACGACAACATAGTGTAGTTTCTCTTCGATGAATTGATCGATAGTAAAAAGCTGGATACTATCAATTCAATACTTTACGGGTGAGGTTCTAGATGTCGGTAGCACTTAAAGAAGAAGAAAGTGGTTCTAACCTAAGGTCCTTAAATAGTAAGATGGAAGAAAAGAAGATCGACATTGCTGCTCTAATGGCTGAGATCAGAGCTAAGGTCACTGCTGATCTAGCTCGTAATGCTGAACGTCGGAGAGCGTTTAAGGCAAAAAGTGCAGATCCAAACGGCGGAGCTGAAAGATCTGCTGGCGAGTTGTTACACTCTGAAGAATTAAGAAGCCTGAATAGAAATCACGCCTTTAGTATGCGGATAAACCCCGCAGCTATTAAGTCTCATCGCGCTGGATTCCTTGGTAAAGTTGTCGTGGCGATTAAGCGACGAGTGATGGGAATACTAAGAGATGCAATTCTCCATGAGTATTTACAGGCTGAACTTGAGTTCCATGCTGACCTAGTCCGTTACTTAAATGAACTTACTCGTTATGTAGATAATAGAGATGCAAGTAATTTTTGGGAATTAGTTAGAAAGATAGAGGTAGATCTGCAGCGTGCTATGGATCGAGTAGATCGTATGGCTGATGATGGATCTTCCGATCGGTTTGCCTCGGAGAAGAGAGTAGGAGATGCAATCGGTCAGCTAGCAAAGGATTTAGCGGAATTACGTTCTGATCTTGCGCGTAATGTAGCAGAGACTCGTTCAATAGATGGTGCTGTCAAGGGATTAGAATCTCTCTCTGCTAACCTTGGGAAAGTCTCCCGAGCTGTTGAACCTTCTGCTGAGATTCTCCCCTCTGAGCCTAAGGTAATAGATCGTACATACCTTTTATTCGAAAACCGTTTCAGGGGAAGTGAAGAAGAGATTACTCGTCGAATGTTGCCTTACTGCGATCTCTATAAAGGAGCTCCAGGAGAGGTGCTTGAGATCGGTCCTGGGCGTGGCGAGCTTCTGCGATTATTCAAGCAGAGTGGGGTTGCGGCATTTGGAGTAGATTCAGATCCTGCAATGGTTGAAGCTGCAACATCTCATGGCCTTGATGTGCGTTTGGGCGATGGAATTGCTTACCTAAATTCTGTTTCTACAGGATCTCTTGGTGGTCTTATCGCGATTCAGGTTGTTGAACATCTTCCGTATCCAGTATTAAGAGAGCTTCTTGATAGCTCACGACGAGTTACAAAGTCTGGTGGTTTGGTAGTTTTTGAGACGATTAATCCTAAGAGCATGTTGGCGCTTTCTTCAAATTATTTCAGAGATCCAACGCATGTTGCGCCTCTTCATCCAGATACTTTGAAGTTCATGATGGAGTTAGCTGGTTTCGTTGATGTAGAGATTCGATACCTTTCTCCTGTTTCTCCTGAAGCACAGCTCAAGAGGATAGAAATGGATGAGGTCCTTACTCCTCGTTGGACTGGTGTCGTCTCTGGAATAAATACGACTATTGATCAGCTAAACTCTCTTCTCTTTGGTCATCAAGATTTTTGTGTAATAGGAAGAGTTAAATAAAGTCACACTTAGGTTTATTAAATGGCTAGAATATTAATATTAGGTGTAAAAGTTCCATTTACTGATGGTGGACAGGATGCGTTAGTTCGTTCTCTCTCAAATGAGATTAGACGGAGAGGCCATCAGGTAGATACAGTTGAGTTGCCTTTCAGCCTAAACAAAAAAGAGGATATTCTTCTCCAGATAGCTATGTGGAGATCTCTAGACCTCTCATCTTTTGGTGGCATGCCGGTAGATCTAGTAATAGCAACTAAATTCCCTAGTTATTTTGCTAGACATCCTAAAAAAAGTGTCTGGTTGGTTCATCAATATCGAGAGATGTACGATTTGTATGGAACACGTTTTTCTGATTTTTCGGATGATCTTAGAGATGAGGCGATTCGAGAAGCGGTTATCCAGGGGGATAGTTTAGCGTTGGGAGAGTGCGCGTATCGCGGAGCCATCTCAAAAAATGTCGCGAATAGATTGAAGTTATATAATGGCTTAGATGCAGAAGCATTATATCCACCAATTCCGTTAGGTAATCGGTATAAGCAAGGGGATTTCAGTAAGTATATTTTATGTGTTGGTCGGATCTGTTCGATTAAGAGAGTCGATATGATCTTAAAAGCAATGCCATTTATCCATAGAGATATAAAGCTCAAGATAGTTGGGATGCCAGATGTTTCTGGAATAATGGAGTATCTCAATAACGAAATCGATAAACATCATCTTTGGGATAGGGTCGAATTTTTAGGCCGATCTAGCGATGAGGATCTTATAAACTTATATGCAGGAGCATTGGCGGTTTATTATGCTCCTCATAATGAAGACTACGGCTATGTAACATTGGAGGCGATGGCTTCTGGTAAGGGTGTTATTACTGCTAATGATAGTGGTGGAGTTTTAGAATTTATTACTGACGGCCATAATGGATTAGTCACGGATCCTAATAGTGAAGCGATTGGAATGGCGATTAATAAACTTGTTGAAGATCCAACTTTAGCAAAGAAGCTAGGAGAGGTTGGTAGAAATAAGCTTGAAAGCTTAGGATTAATAGATAGTGGATGGAGCCCTGTTGTTGATGGATTGTTATCGCCACTAGAAGATCAGGATATTAAGGATCGGGTTGCATGAGAATTGCTTGGTTTTCCAAGAATAATTTAAGCCAGCAATCTGGTGCTATCTCAGCATACTGCTCTGACAATTTGTTGCCACATCTTAAAAAGCGCCATGAGATTATTAATTTTAATGATGATCCAGATGGAGCTAACGATGCACAGCAGGAACATTTTCTCCGTGCTCTTGAATCACACAAATGTTCCCCTTTCGATCTATTTTTTTATCATATAGAGGACTCTAAAGCCGGTGATGTCTCCCGACTTCATTGTGGGCTTATGCCTGGAGTTACTTGGTTCCATGATGTTTTTCTCAGCACGCATGGGCCAGAACCTATTTTAAATAGTCCGTGGAGTGAAAATATCTCTCGTAGTTCCGATCTAACTAGAGAGTGGTTACCGAGAGATCATTCATATTTTAGAGAGGGCCCTGTCGCTCAACGTGAGATTGGAGTCGCTGCTGGACTTATCTCTTCGTGTCCAAGACTTGTTAGAGAGCTTAATCAGTGGAGAGGGGAGAGAGTTAATAGTTCAAAAGCTGTTTATGTCCCTCATCCAGTAGAGGTCGTGACTGTTAAAGCTGCTAGGGCTGGGAAAATTGCCTTCTGTGGTTCCCCAAGAATAGAGCACCGTGCATTTAAAGTTCTTGGAGCTTTAGATCGAATCAAGGATTCTTGGAAGGAGTTAGTTTGGTTGGTAGATGCCTCAGAATTGCGAGCTGCGCAGGCTTTAATAGCTGAGGTCGGTCTAGATCAAGTGCAGTTGGTAACGGGAAGATCCCCGGCCTCTTGGCAAGAGTTAGTTGCGGATGCTGAAGTTGCAATACATTTATTAGTGAGTGCTTATGGCCAGCTTGGACCATACTTAAATATTTCAATGATGGCTGGTGTGCCATCAATTGTTAGTGATTATGCCGGTGGTGAATACGTTCCTGATCAATTGGTATTTAAGTTAGCTTCAGGTGAGAGAGAGGAGCTTGAATTAGCTGCAACAATACAGTCTATCTTAGGTGTTCATTCACGAGAGCTAGGTATGCCTGCGAGAGAATATGCAGAGGAATTTTTTTCAAGTTCTGTGGTCGCCCAAGAGTTAGAGTCATTTCTTAAAGACTCCGCTCTTAGGTCAGGAGAGGCTATGCGTCGATGGATGAGGATGCGTAGCGAGGGAAGAAAAGAGATCTTCAGAGATGTCATTCCAGATCTTAATCTTCAAAATAATTTATTTCATAACCAAATATTAGAGATCTGTTCTAGCCTCGGATGGGAGGTAAAATGAGTTCTCGTAAGTTTGCATTCGTTG
>CAZTER010000090.1:0-6845 GCA_964612045.1 uncultured Bdellovibrionales bacterium | reverse complement strand
CCAGTATTCAACACTCCCTTTATCTTTCTTACTGCAAGATGACCAATCAAAAGAGCATCAACTATATCTTGATGACGTTTTAAGTTTATTAAAGAGCAATCGAATCCAAGCTTCTTTAAATCTCTACTAAAAAGAGAGCCGCAGATCTGAACAGCGACCTCCTTTACCTCTTTTCGAGGGACCTGCTTCCCTGTTAGCCCTAAAACCTCTGAATGAACACTTCTTGGATTTAGTCTTCCAGGCACCGTAGCACTCCGAGCTCTAGCGATACTCTCAAAGATCCCTCTTACCTGCTCAACTTTGATGGCTGCTCTAGGATCCTTCATTGTAGTTGGAGCTTCACAGAGAACTAGATCTTTAGGTGAAATTCCAAGCGATGATATCAATCCCTCTATCTTGGACTGCAGGTCTACTAATCTATCTTGTAAAGGGACAGTAGGAGGCTGTGATTTAACCTTTCCTACCCCAAGAACTACCTCTTGCTGCAGGTCAAAAAGCGCCCATCCTGAACATGTAAGGCTAGGATCTATTGCTAATAATCGGTGAAATTTTACGGAATTTGTCATTTAACCCCGAGAGAGGCAGCATTACACCCCTAAAATATGAGATTATAACAGTTAGATGAAGGTGGCTATAGCGCTAAATCAATGATTTTATTAAAACTTGATCTCATTCTCCCCCTCTCTGCTCTTGCTCCAAACTCAATAAACTAGTAGTTGTTCCGGACGCAGTATAGTCACATCAGAGGTGTCATTTATGGACCATGAGCTGTTAAGCGATCTCTATCGCCAAATGCTAAAAATTAGGCGGTTTGAAGAGGAAGCAAGGAGATTATATACCGAGAGAAAATTCGGCGGTTTCCTACATCTATATATCGGCCAAGAAGCTGTTGCTGTTGGCGCTATGTCAGTTTTAGAACCACAAGATATGGTTATGACAGCTTATCGTTGTCACGGCCTCTATCTTGCAAAGGGCGGAGATCCGAAAGCTGGTATGGCAGAGCTCTTGGGTAAAGCTACAGGATGCGCTCAAGGCCGTGGCGGTTCGATGCATTTCTACGATGTTAAAAGAAACTTCTTCGGTGGATGGGGAATCGTTGGAGGACATGTCCCAGTTGCTGCCGGTCTTGCATTTGCCTCAAAATATATGGGGCTAGATGGAGTCGCTCTCTGCTTTTTAGGAGATGGCGCTATTAATATCGGTCCATTCCATGAGGGCCTTTCTCTAGCTGCTCTATGGAAGCTTCCAGTCGTGTACATCATTGAAAACAATGGTTTTGCAATGGGAACACCTCTTGATAAAACAGCTGCAACTGATGACCTCTCTATCCGTGCTCTTGCATATCCAATGGCGAGAGATGTTGTAGATGGACACGATATTTTTGCTGTGCGCTCAGTTATTCATACGGCAGTGAGAAGAGCTCGCGAGCAGAAACTTCCAACGCTGATCGAAGCTAAGACTTATCGTTACTACGGTCACTCGATGGCAGATCCAGCAACCTACCGAACAAAGGATGACGTTGAGCAGTGGAAATCCCGTGACCCTATTAAGATGATCGGTCAAAAATTAACAGATCTAGGTCACGGCTCATTAAAAGAGCAGATAGATCAAGAGATAGAAAGTGAGATTATGTCAGCAGTCGAATTTGCTGAACAATCACCTTTCCCAGATCCATCAACTGTAATGAACTTCGCCTATAAGTCCCAGCCTGGGCAATTTTAACAGGCTTAGATAGTTTTAAGAGGAACACCAAATGCGAGAGATTGCTGTTAGAGACGCTATCAAAGAAGCGATGTGGGAAGAGATGGAGCGCGATGATCGAGTTTTCCTAGTAGGAGAAGAGGTCGGTGCTTACAACGGCGCTTATAAATGCTCTAAAGGCATGCTTGAAAAATTTGGGGCAAAGAGAGTAATCGATTCTCCAATTGCTGAGAATGGATTCGCTGGCATAAGCGTTGGCGCTGCCATGATGGGACTCCGACCAATTGTTGAATTTATGACATTCAACTTCTCTTTGATCGCAATTGATCAGATCCTTAATACAGCAGCAAAAGTGCACCTAATGTCAGCTGGCCAGATTAGCTGTCCGATGGTATTTCGTGGCGCTGGCGGAGCAGCATCAATGCTTGCAGCTCAGCATGCCAGCTCATTCGAGCATTTTTATGCATATACACCCGGACTTGTTGTTGTAGCTCCATCAACACCTTATGATTTCAAAGGTCTATTAAAGAGCTCAATTCGTGATGAAAATCCGGTATGCTTCTTCGAATCAGAGCTTACATACTCTCTCAAAGGAGAAGTTCCAGAGGAAGAATATTTAATTCCGATCGGAGTAGCTGATATCAAGAAAGAAGGATCTGATATTACTCTAATCTCATGGTCAAAGAATGTATTCCTTGCACTTCAAACTGCTGAAGCATTAGCAGCCGAGGGGATCTCAGCAGAGGTTATAGATTTGAGAACTCTTAGACCATTAGATAAAGAAGCTGTCTTAAAATCTGTAGCAAAAACTCATAGAGTTTTGATTATTCAGGAGCAACATGAGGTTGCTAGCTACGGCGCTTGGTTATCATATATGATCCAAAGTGAGATCTTTGATGAGCTTGATGCTCCAGTAGGGATGATCTCATCTCTTGAAGTTCCAATGCCATTCTCAAAGGCACTAGAAATTCACGTTGTTCCATCCAAAGAGCGCTGTGTTGCAGCAGCTCATGCTGTGTTGGAGGGTCACCGGTAGTGGCAATACTACCTTTTAACGATCTCACCCCTAATATTGGAGCCTCTGCCTGGATAGCTTCTGACGCTTGGGTAATTGGAGATACAGAGATCGGTAAAAAGGTATCCATTTTCTTCGGTGCTGTCTTACGGGGCGATATTAATCCTATCAAGGTTGGAGATGGATCCAACATTCAAGAGCATGCACTTCTACACACCTCTCATGGACGTGGTCCAGTTATAGTTGGAGAGAATGTTACCCTCGGGCATCGTGCTATAATTCATGGAGCTCAAGTTGGAGCAAGAACAATTGTTGGTATGGGATCGACTATCTTAGATGATGCAGTGATCGGTAGTGATAGTATAGTAGGAGCAAATTCACTCGTTACCTCAGGATCAAACTTTCCTCCCGGCGTTCTTATCCTAGGATCCCCTGCTAAAGTAGTACGAGAGCTTTCCCCTAAAGAGATCGCTGCCTGCTTAGATTCAGCCCTTGGATACCAGGAATTAGGGCTTAAATATTCAGGAATTTTTAAGTAGTCACATGGAAACTAGTGATTACGTAGTGTAGATTTGGCTGTTATCACCAGATCAGTGATCTATAACAGCAGTAACGAATATCAGGTGAATGATTACAAAAATTTTGGGTAGTAAGTGATGAGTACTCCTATTTTAAAGCGGATGAAGGAGAAGGTTCTTGTTTTTGGTGGTGCTATGGGTACCAGCATCCAAAACCTCTCGCCTACGCCAGATGATTATGCCGGGCTAGATGGATGCAATGAGTATCTGTGTCATACACGCCCAGAGATGATCTTAAATATTCATCGTTCCTTACTGGAAGCCGGATCTGATTTAGTTATCACAAATTCCTTCGGTTCAAGCTCTCTTGTATTGGGAGAGTATGGCATTAGCGATCAGGCATATTACCTATCTCGCAAAAGTGCTGAGTTAGCACGACAAGCAGCAGATGAATTTACTGATGGAAACTGGAAGAGATTTGTCGCTGGAGCTCTAGGTCCAGGCACTAAACTTCCAACCTTAGGACATATCTCTTTTGATGCTCTTTATGAAGCTTACATGCCCTCGATTTTAGGATTGATTGAGGGTGGAATTGATCTTCTTAACATCGAAACCTGTCAGGATATCCTACAGGTAAAGTGCGCTGTAATTGCTGCTCGCGATGCGATGAAAAAGCTTGGTAAAGAGCTCCCTATCTGCTGCACAGTAACAATGGAAACAACTGGAACTATGCTGGTTGGAACAGAGATGGCAGCTGCGCTTACAGTTCTAGAATCTCTCCCTGTCGAAATTGTTGGATTAAATTGCGCCACTGGACCAGATCTAATGCAAGAGCATATTAGGTTTTTAGGACAGAACAGCAGTAGAGCTCTCTGCGTTTATCCTAATGCTGGGTTACCTCGGAATGTGAATGGACGAGCTGTATATGACCTTACGCCTGAAGAATTAGCAGATTACCATGAGATCTTTGTAAAGGACTTCGGTGTTTCCATTGTTGGTGGATGTTGCGGAACAACACCACAACATGTCAAAGCCCTTGCTTCACGCGTAGGAGGACTAGCTCCTCTTACTAGAAATTGTAAATTTGCTCCTCATGTATCCTCTACATATGCAGCTGTTCCTCTAGATCAAGATGGAACTTCTCCACTAATAGTTGGTGAACGTTGCAATGCAAATGGGTCTAAAGCTTTCCGCGAAATTCTACTTGCTGAAAAATGGGACAACATCGTTGAAATGGGCCGAGAAGAAGCCTCCGAGGGTGCTCATGTGCTGGATGTTTGTACGGCATATGTAGGACGAAATGAAGTTCGTGATATGCACGAAGTTATCACGCGCTTTGCTACCCAGGTAACTGCGCCAATCATGTTGGACACCACACAACTTGATGTTATGGAAGAGACCCTTAAATTAATCGGTGGAAGGTCCATTATTAACTCCATCAACCTAGAAGATGGAGAGGAAAAGTTTGATAAAGTTTGCTCTCTAGCAGCACGCTATGGATGCGCTCTGATCGCCTTAACGATCGATGAAACTGGAATGGCGAAAACTCTCGACCGCAAAGTTGAAGTAGCTGAACGAATCTATAAATTAGCTACAGAAAGACACGGGATCTCTGCTGATTCTCTAATATTTGACCCATTAACATTTACGATTGCCTCTGGAGATGAAGATAGTAGAAGAGCTGGAATCGAAACATTGGACGGCATTGAAGCTATTAAAAAGAAACTTCCAGGGGTACGAACTATATTAGGATTATCAAATATATCATTTGGACTTAAGCCATATGCTCGTCAGATCCTAAACTCTGTCTATCTCGCGGAAGCAATCCAGAGAGGATTGGATTCTTGTATAGTTCACCAGAAGAAGATTCTACCATTAAATCGCATCGATCCTGAGATCTTAGCAATCACAAGAGATCTAATATTCGATCGACGCATGGCAGATTACGATCCCCTATTCTCTTTTATCGAAAAAGTAGAAGGAGTCACTGGCCGCGCGAATGAAACAAGCGCTGAAGATTCCGGCCCGATTGAAGAGCAACTAAAAAAGAGGATCATTGATGGCAAGAAAGTTGGTATTGAAAGTATCCTTGATTTAGCGGTCAAAGATCATGATCCACTTACAATTATCAATAAATTTCTCCTTGAAGGGATGAAAGTAGTTGGAGAATTATTTGGATCTGGCGAGATGCAACTGCCATTTGTTCTTCAGAGTGCAGAGACTATGAAGAAAGCAGTGGCTCACCTTCAGCAGTACATGGAAAAAGATGCTGGTCCATCAAAGGGCTGTATGGTCATCGCTACAGTCAAAGGTGATGTTCATGACATCGGAAAGAATCTTGTAGATATTATCCTTTCTAATAATGGCTATCAGGTTGTAAATCTTGGAATTAAACAACCAATTGATGCGATTCTCGCAGCAGTTGAAGAGCACAAGCCAAATGTTGTTGGAATGTCAGGTCTGCTTGTTAAATCAACAGTAGTGATGAAGGAAAATTTAGAAGAGATGTCCAAACGTGGCATGACTATTCCTGTAGTATGTGGAGGCGCAGCCCTCAATAGAGCATATGTTGAGGTAGACTTAAAACGTGCTTACTCAACAGGTGATGTTTTTTACGGCGCAGATGCATTCACTGGTTTACAGATCATGAATGAACTTACAGGACAAACTACCGAGAAGACCGTTACTCAAAGAGATAATCAAACTGCGAGAAGACGCGGAGAGATGCGTCATGAGAGAGAGGAGCGAATCTCTGAGAAGAGCAAAGAATATGTAAAAACTAAAACTACTATCTTAGATAAAATTCCAACTCCTCCATTCTGGGGACATAAACATATTACAGGAAGTTCTCTACCACTCTCTGAAATCTTTACTTTTATTAACAAGAAAGCGCTCTATGCTAATCAATGGCAATATCGTCGTGGGAAACGCTCAACTACTGAGTACCGAGAATTTCTAACTGGGCATGTAGATCCACTTCTTCAACTTTGGTGTCAAAGAGCATTAGAAAGAGATTGGATTCAGCCAAAAGTTGCTTATGGTTATTTCCCATGTCAGAGCGATAAAAATGATCTCATTATCTATGATCATAATGATTTCAAAACTGAGCGGTGTAGAATAAGCTTTCCTCGTCAGATTGCAGATGAAAGAAGGTGTATAGCAGATTATTTTCTGCCAAAAGAAACTGGCAGGATGGATGTAGTCGCCTTTCATATCGTGACGGCAGGAGAAAGAGCCTCCCAGGTATGTAAGGAGCTATTTGCCTCTGATCAATATACAGACTATCTGCACTTCTATGGACTTTCCGTTGAAACAGCAGAAGCACTAGCAGAGTATTGGCATAAGAAAATTAGACAAGAGATGCAGATTGCTTCAGAAGATGGACAGACTATAGAGTCTCTATTTAGACAGACATATCATGGGGAGAGATATAGTTTCGGATATCCGGCATGTCCAAACCTTGAAGATCAGAAGTATATATTTGAACTATTATATCCCGAACAGATCGGCATTGAATTGAGCTCTGAGTATCAACTTGTTCCTGAACAATCAACATCAGCGATTATAGTGCATCATCCAGAAGCTTGTTATTACTCTATCTAATAACAACA
>CAZTER010000089.1:0-6886 GCA_964612045.1 uncultured Bdellovibrionales bacterium | reverse complement strand
AAATCTTGCCTCAACTATTAATGGAGGATCTTTAAGCGCTGACAGTAGTAACTTATCGACCATAACAAAGAGCTCATCGAGTTTTATATCAACAGATAGCGCTCGATCTGAGGATAAGAATCAGTACTCTGGGTTATCAAAGGGGCAAGGTAGTGAGAGTGTAGCCCCTGGTTATAGATCAGATAAGGTAAAGGATAAGAGTGCAAAGAATAGTGGAGCAGCAGATTCGCCGTTAGGTAGTCTCGCAGCAGAGGATCTCACAGCAGGTCACATTGCAGGATCCTCATCCTCCCGTAGCCGATCAGGACGTGCTATCGGCATCGATGAGACTCCTTCAGTTAGAAGACTTCGCCCTTTTGATATCTTCCCATTTAGAAAGAAAGAAGTGCTGATTGAAGATGAGAAAACCAGAGAGGAGGAAGGGGTATTAGTAGATGAAATTTTAATTGAAAAGGATGAGGCAGTAACTACGGACAAAGCTGCGGATGATAGTTTAAAGAGTTCAAGAAAGAAGAGGGCTAAAAAAAGTAAGAAGAGCAACCCTCGCAATAATCGTAGAATGGAGGCTTTGGAGATAGATTGGAGCCAAATTCTGTTTCATTCTACAGGTAGTAGAAAAGCAAAATCTCT
This sequence comes from uncultured Bdellovibrionales bacterium, assembly GCA_964612045.1. Lineage (GTDB taxonomy): Bacteria > Bdellovibrionota_C > UBA2361 > UBA2361 > UBA2361 > CAZTER01. The sequence goes on along the minus strand of CAZTER010000089.1, from coordinate 6,256 downwards.
TAATTCTGAAGAGCTTGAGGAGTTAGAGAGTGGGATTGAATCTGTATTTGAAGACCAAGGGGATCAGATGTCAGATAATTTTGATGAAGAGATCTCAAAAAAGGAGATTCCAAGTATAGTCTCTGATGATAATGTCGTTAATGATGTAAAAGATAAAAACAGTAAAGATTTCTTGTCGCAAGAAGCTGAACCTAAAGTAGTCTAGTTAAGAGCAAGTTTTACAGTGATATATCTTCCAATAAATACTACTTCAGCAGTGATTTTTGCTCTGATTCCTATCCTGTTTCCGATCTATGTTAAGGGTGTAGTTGATCGAGATAATAAAAGAGCAAAGGGAGATCTTTTAATCTTTTTACTCCTTGTATTATTTACCTTCTATCTAACTGCTTCTGCAAAGCATGTAGAGTCTCCTTTAAATCTAGCGCTTCTAGCACTGCATGCACTTCCGTTATTTGCCGGGTTTCTAGAGCTTTTTATCTTCGGTAATCCCTTTGCTCTAATCAACAAGGGAAAGAAAGGAGCAGATGATACCGGATATTCACCTCAAAAATTAAATAAGCAGGTTGAAAAATTATCATGGGACGACCTCATCATCTCTAATTCGCTCAAAGGTGAGCTATTATCTGTCATGGAGCTTTTACGAGATCCAAAGACCGCTAAAAATTACGGTATAGATGTTCCAAAGGGTATCTTACTTAATGGTCCACCAGGAACTGGCAAGACAACAATTGCCAAGGTGATTGCTAGTCAAGCAGGATTATCCTTCTTCGCTTTAAAGTTAGACGAAGTTATATCTAAATGGGTTGGAGAATCAGAGAAAAATTTAACCAAGTTATTTCAAGCTGCAAATCGAGCTAAGCCAGCTGTCGTTTTTATCGATGAGATTGATTCCATTGGAAAGCAACGTACAGGTGGTGCTGGAGAGCAACATAGAGAGACCCTTTTAAATCATCTTTTACAGCTAATAGATGGAGTGACCAAATCTGAAGGGATTTATCTTATTGCTGCCACAAATAGAGCAGATCTAGTAGATAGTGCATTAAAACGAGCTGGTAGAATTAATAGAGTAATTGAGATCGGTTTGCCTGATAAAACTGCACGAGAAAGATTGTTTAAGTTATACCTTGAGCGTCTTCCTGTTGGTGTTGAAGTTCGGATAGATCGTCTTGCTGATTTAACAGAGGGACGATCTCCTGCTGATATAAGAGAGATCTGTAATCAAGCAGGGTTGAATGCTTTTAAGAGAGAGAGTTCTACAGGCAACCGTGAATATAAAGTTGAGCGTATAGATCTAGAAGATGCTCTGCGCCAGTATCTAGGTCAAAAATAAGGCACCAAATTTAACCCCATCTAGATACAAAATCCAAGTACTGAAATAAATTTTGTGAATAGTCGTTCTTCGCATGTTTTTTTAGTTAGGAGGGCCCTCTTGGATGAAGTATGACTCCCTAAGTTTATTCACTTCGTAGCCGAAAACTTATCTAAATCGACTTCGAGCAAAGTGTGGGGAGTGTTGTATGTCCAGCCTACTTTCGAAGTTATTTACTGGCTTAACTAGAGGATCTGGAGACTCTAATATTGATGGCACACCTCATTCAATGAGGTTGTTGGCACATCAATCTGCTGTTATCGGAGCCCAAGCCAATAGGAACTCTTCATCAGTTGGTAATCTGTTGCAGGAATTAACTCTCGCAACGCGAGCGGTAACTTCAAAAGCTGTTGATAGGTTTACCTCAGTTGGAGATCTAGAACAGAATGCAGATATCGGTATTCGCATTATTCCAGATGGTGCCAGGGTAAGTTTTTTAAATGGACCAGATGAAGCTATCTTATCAGTAGGGTCAGCCTTATCTCTTTCTTCCTTGGAGGCTGGATTAGCTAGTCTGAAGAAGGTTTCTGACCCTTCTGTGCCTCCGTTTATGTCTACTGCACAGAATGCACTTCCAGCAAGATGGGAGAATGAAATTAAGTTTAGATCTCCTAGTGGGGCTAGAGTTATAAATCTGGCTGTCACAGTAGAAAACGCAGGAATTTCATCTAAACCTACCCCTACTTTAAGATTAACTCAGTGTGGCTTTGGGTCTAGCAAATCAGAGCAATTTTTCTCTCTGCCTTTAAATGGACCAGTTCGTGATATCGCCATATCAACAGATGCACGAAAGATCGCTTTACTAGAGGAGCTAGACTCCGATAATCCCTCTATAAAAATGATAGATGTTCTTGAAGAAGCGCAAGGTATATCTGCTGAGCTTGCTGTCGATGGTAGAAGTGCTTTAGGAGCAGAGAGAATCGTTTTTCTTCCTCATTCAAAGGACCTAATAGCACTTAATCATGATTCAATTAATCTCTTAATAGTAAGTGATAGATTTGTTAACTCAGTAAAACTTGAGAAAAATATTCCGGAGCATATCGGAGATAGAGATTCGATGGCTCGTTTGATGGTTAATGATTTAGGAGATAGGGTCGTTGTCGTTCTGCCTTGTGTTCGTAAAGAGGAAGAATCTCTCCAAGTTTTTGGTTACGACCTATATTCAACTCCCGGCTCCCATCCTCGCTTGATTTGCTGTGCTAAGAGAAAGATCGCTGATTCTATAAATGCGATTAGATGGCTCACGTTATCTCCAAATGGCACGCAACTAGCTACAGTAGGAGTATCTAGAAATTTAAAGGTTGTTGATCTTAATCAGAAAGATAGTCGAAACGATGCATCCCTCCAACTGCCCTTTCGTGAAATGAGTGGAGTGCAGCTTTTACGTTCAGATTTGACTGTGTCATTTCTTGCTGGAGGACGCATGTTGGGAGTAGGTCTAACTCGATATCTAGATCCTCAGGAATCCATCATTCAATCTGGAGCACTTATTTTGATTGATGGAGAGGCTAAGTAGCGATGTCTCTTCTTCAGGTAGATTATCGAACTATTGATAGTGATCCTCCTATCTCTGATGGTCCTCTTAATGAAGAGGTGTTGCCAATAAAGGTAGATGAGAATGTTCCCAGCGGAGATCTATCTGAAGAGGAGTTAAGTGAGAGGGTTCTTGAAGCCATTGTTACAGCTCGTCGAGTTGCTTCTAATCTTGGAATCGATGTCCAGTTAGGTGAGCGTGGCGCTGGAAGTTATTGTTCCTTGAGATTCGGAGCGAGAAAGATTGTTTTGGATCCTCGACACATCGAAGAGAGTCCAGCTACAGCTGTTTTTGTTCCAGCTCATGAAGGAGCGCACGCTGCTATCTCAATAGGCCCAGCAGCTCTTGGTCAATCAACAGAGAAAGCAGTTGAGTTTGGAAAGAAGATAGGATTTCATTTTCTCCATAATTGTCAGGAAGATGGATCCGTAAATACTTGGACACTTAATAAATTCCCTGGAATAGAAGCGGCTTTACGAGAAGTCTATGATCCAGATCTTTTACCTGAAAATCCAGAGATGGCCACACCTGAAACATCTCAGATAATCGCTTTAATAGGGAAGTATCCGAGATTTGCTCAGTTTGGATCTGAGATATTGAAGATCTGGTATACGGGAGAACCGAGTGTCAATCTAGATCCAGAGGTCCGCCTTGCAATTGATCGAACAAGAATAGTTTTTGAGCAGGCTATTAATGAAATTCCTGGCTCAGACATTAGTGATCGAAACGAAGTGTTGAGAAAAGCTAGAACTCGTTGGCATCTTATGACCGATCATGTTTGGCCCGAGATGGAACGCCTGGTTCAACTTGATCTTGATGATGAGAAATTGAAGGCAATTCTAAAAAAGCTATCCGATTTAATGGAGGGACAACTAGCTGGAAGTAATGGTCCAAATGGAGTGCAGATTCCTGGCCAAGGAGCACCAGGAGGAGTTCCTGGTCAACCGCAGGGAGGTAGTGGAGGATCTGGTGGTATCTCGCTACCATTCTCTCCTGAACAGATTGCTCGATTACAAGATACCTTTGATCAGGCAATAAAAAAGAGAGCAGAAGCCTTAGCTCGTGAGTATCAAGAGCGAGGAGAGCCAGTGCCATCACAGGAGGAGTTGGAGGCATACCTTAGAGCTCAGGTACAAGAAGGGCAGGGTATCGGTGTTCCAATCGCTTCGTTGCCACCAGCCCTTTCAAAGGCAATAGATCAGTATAAGAAATCTCTCTCTCCAGAAGAAGTCGCTGAACTAGAGGCTCAATCAAGGAAAAATTTAGAGGATCTAGAAGATACTCTAAATGAACAATTAGAGAGTAAGTTTAATGAAGATCGAGCTCCTACGCATGCAGAATTACGGGAGTATCAAGAAAAGGCGACTGAAGAGCTACAACGTGTAGCGCGTGAGATAACTGTAGAGAAGGAGATCCTGGATCAACTTAAAGAAGATCGACATAGATCTCTAACAGACTATGAAAAGATTCTCGGAGAGGTTCAAAGCAAAATTGATGATGCTTTCTGTCGGCTAAATAATATCCTTATTCCACAAGAAGCTCCTTTGGCAGAGGCAGGATTCTCTTCTGGTTTCAGAGTTAATATCGGGCGATATATGCAATCCCGCGCCGACCCAGCATATCTTGATGTTATGTGGGAAAAACGTCCAACAGCAACTGAAAGGACACATGCATTTAAGTTAATTGTTGATGTGTCTGGCTCCATGAAAGAGGCGAGCAAGGATAAAGAATCTCAACGTGGAGCGGTATTCCTCGCAGAGCTACTTAGTCGTTTAGTTGTTCCTGTATCAATCGATGCCTTTAATGATTCCATCCTTGAATTAAAAGACTTTGACACTCCATTAGCTGCTTCTTCAGCCAGGACTCATATCGGTGGGTTAATTAGGTTAGGAGGAGGTGGCACGCTCGATGCTACAGCGATTGCAAAGGGATATCGCGAGATTAAAGAGCTTAGAGCTGAACATAAGTACATAATAATTTTAACTGATGCGCAGTCGGGTCAAGCTGCAGAGTTAAAGAATCTGACACGAAAAATTCGTGAAGATGGAGAGGTTGTTCTAATTCATTTTGGAATCGGAGCTGGTACTGCAGATACCTCTGGATCTTATCAATTTAGTTTTGGTGATCTTACAACTGATGGAAGTAAGCGCGGAGCAGATTTCTTCGCGACCTTCTGCCGAGTAATAGAAACTACAATAACTGAACCATGGCAATTTGCTCCTGTGCGTAGCGGTGATTACCGTCGGCTTGGATTAGTGCGCCAAATGTTATTGAGAATGAATGCTAAAAGGGGGTCGTGATGGAGTTAGGTCAACACTTTAATGAGAGAGCAGTATTCTCACTGACAGAAACAATCGAGCATAGGCGAGATATAATAACAAAAATTAAGGAAACTAAAGATGGAGTGCCGGTTGGTGGTATTGTTCCAGAGTCTTTTATTGATACAGAAGGAAGGTCTCATACTGTAGTTCATATCGGAGATCCCTTTGCTGCAGATCCTACTGTATATAGTTTTGTCTCCCCTCTAACTCCTGATGAAGTAATAGAGATCAGAGATCGAATCTTTCCTCTTCAAGAGGCTTATAAAATTCTTGAAGCCCTAGCTATGGGGCATATGTTGCGAGCTCCTGTGGTTTTGCAGGGAGATCCTTCTGTTGGAAAGACATTTTTGATCGCGCGTTTTACAGAGTTGCTATCGGGAAAAGGTGAGGCTCCAGTAGATTTCTATTGTCATAAAGGGACAGAGAGCTCTGATTTAAAGGGGAAATGGGTCCCCGATCGAGTTAATGATGGACTTTTTGAAAGTTGGGGGGAGCTTCTGCAGGAACGTTCTGAAGATAGAGACCCGTCTACTCAAGAGTCTCAGGACAGATTACTTGAGCTTGCAGGTAGAACTGGAATGAGATGTTTCTCCGGCACCTTTGGATTTGAATTAGGTGCGATTCCTAAAGCGATGATGTTTCACAGAGATCCAGATGGGAATATTAGTTACCTGCCTGGAGGTCGAGGAAAGCCCCTACATATAGAGGAGGTGGGTCAAGCGCAGGCTGGAGTAGTGAATGGATTGCTTGAGATGCGCGGTGATGGAGGAAAGCTTGCCGATGCAATTCAGTTGCATGAGTTAAATGGAGCGATGATTCCTGCTGGAGAGTGCTTTAACCTCTTCATGAGCACAAATCCACCAGCTGGTCGTGGAATGCAGCAGAGAACAGAGATCGATGCAGCGTTGGCTAACGGATGTATCTGGGTTGATATTCCTAGATTATCTGAGGCATCGTTAAAGGTTTGCGCTAGAAGGTACTTTGCTTATACGAATCGTAATTTATCTAATTCAGCGACTAATAGGATTATTG
>CAZTER010000088.1:0-6935 GCA_964612045.1 uncultured Bdellovibrionales bacterium | reverse complement strand
CCAGGAGTAGTAACTATAATACCTGTTCTCGGTACCATACTAGTAATTATATCCTCAGATTTTAATACTATTATCTCGAAATTTCTCAAAAATCAGATTCTCGTTTGGATTGGACTATTAAGTTACAGTATATATCTTTGGCATCAACCAATCTTTGTTTTCACTAGATTCGCACAGCTAGGAGAACCATCTGTTTTATCTTATGTATTCCTATTTATTCTTACTATCTTCCTTTCGTATCTTACATGGAGATTTATCGAGAAACCTTTTAGAAATCAAACCGTATTAACATCAAAAACAGTCTACATATTTTGCTTACTTGGAACAGTGATGCTTATCACGCTTGGATTGTATGTAGAGGACAAGAATGGATTTTCTTCGACAAGATGGACAACTCATCAGAGAGAGTTACTAAAATCTGCCATTCGCCATCCAAGAAGAGAAGAATGCCATTCATCTGAAAAACATAGGGTTTCGGTTAAAGATGCCTGTGAATTTAATCACGGTAGTGATATCTGGGCTGTCTTTGGAGACAGCCATGCGGTTGAACTTGCATATGCCTTAGGCAAAGAGCTTGGAGATGATGGTCCTAGATTGCGTCAGTATACAAGAAGTGCATGTCCTCCGACACTTACAGATACACCGACTACAAAGGATAGAGAATGTTTTAAATGGACCCAGGAAGCTGCTACTGTAATTACTCAAAATAAAAAGATCTCTCATGTAGTCCTCTCATATAGAATTCATAATCATCTTTTTGGCTCTCATGAAGGGGTCTATCCTGATGTTCCAAAATTATTTACTAAAAGTATAAGAGAGAAGACCTGGCAAGAATATCTGAATCTACTTCAATATTTTCTACAAAATGGCAAGAAGGTGGCTCTCGTACTCCAAGCTCCAGAACTCCCAGCCCCTGTAAATCTACTTATTTTTCGATCCGATCTTCTAACTATGAATGTAAAGGGAGTCTCAGTTGATTGGTGGAGCAAGCGAGAAAAATTTGTCCGTACTAAAATGAAGGATATTCCAAAAGATGTAGTAGTTATCGATCCTAAAAAAATATTCTGCGATCAATCGGACTGTTATGCAGTTAGAAATGGCATTTCTCTATATTATGACGATGACCATATGTCAGTACCTGGAGGTCAAATAATTGCGAAAGAGATCATTGCTGGCTTTAAAGAAAATCATCACCAAGATGGCCTTAATTACTAAAATAATTGCATATGTTCCTTATTGCTAAAGCATCTTAATATCTCACCATTCTAGTCACTTCCTTTAAATTATTATTTATGACTAGCATAAATAAATTAAATTAATATGAAATATAGGAGAGAAATTGATGGACTTAGAGCATTAGCTTTAATTTCAGTTATTATCTTTCATACTGGCTCAAGATATCTTCCTGGTGGCTTTGTCGGGGTAGATATATTTTTTGTTATTAGCGGTTTTCTAATAACAACTATAATTCTATCTGAAAAAGAGGCAGGCAGCTTTTCCTTATTGCGCTTTTATGAGCGTAGGATTCGAAGAATAATACCAGCTCTATTTTTTGTTATCTCTATCTGTCTCCCAGTTGCTTGGTTTTTACTTTCCCCCAAGGAGCTTAATAGTTTTGCACAAAGCTTAATTGCTGTCTCAACCTTTACCTCCAATATATTCTTTTGGAGAACCTTAGATTATTTCGATCAAGTAGCTGACTTAAAACCATTAATTCATACTTGGACATTAGCTGTAGAAGAGCAATTTTACCTAATACTACCACTTCTTATTCTTGGAATCAGTCGTTTAAAACGTTACTGGGCTCCACTAATTATAATAGCGATATGTTGCTTTAGTATAGGAACTGCTGACTATTACTCTATAACTAACGAATCAACAGTATTCTTTTTATTACATACAAGAATTTGGGAATTGTTATCTGGCTCTTTAATTTCATATTACATGCTTCGATATGAAAAAAAATTTCCAAGTTTAGCAAATCAATCTCTTTCACTTCTTGGGATAGTCATGATGGCTATCTCGCTAGCGACATTCACAAAACATACACCACATCCAAGTTTGTATACTCTTATTCCAGTAATAGGGGCTGCTCTTGTTATTATTTATGCGAAACCAAATACTCTTGTCGCTAGATTTTTAAGTAATAAAATCTTAGTCGGGATTGGATTAGTCAGTTACAGTGCCTACTTATGGCATCAGCCAATATTTGCATTCACCAGACATTATTATATCGAGGAACCTAATAGTTTTGTTTTTTTAATATTAAGTATCATTACCTTTATTTTGTCTTACTTTAGCTGGAGGTACATAGAGAAGCCATTTAGAGATAGGACTATTATTCGTCCTAAAAAGCTCTATACAATTGCTATTTTGGGGACAATATTCTTCACAACACTAGGGATAGTAGGAGATAAGACAAAAGGTTTTCTTGATATAAAACTTCAAAAAGAACAGCGGCTGTTACTGAGATCTGCAAAAAGTAATCCAAGACGAGAAGAGTGCCATGCAACACGACGATATTTTATAAGCCCGAAAAATTCATGCGAATATAATACTGGAAAATTAGCTTGGAGTGTTATTGGCGATAGCCATGCACCAGAGCTTGCTTATGCACTAGCTGAAGAGCTTACTGATGGTACTAAGGTAAAACATTTCAGTTTTAGTGGTTGCGCTCCTACATATGGTCGCACCCCCTCTAAAGGAGAGAGAGAATGCTCCAGCTGGACAGATCAAGTAGTTAAATATATCGCTGAGAATCCTCAGATTACGAATGTAGTTATCTCTTATAGAATAAATTTTCATCTTTATGGTGGACACGAAGAGATCTATCCTGAAATTCCTAACGGAAGATCTGAGCCTACTAGAGCTAAAGTATGGTCATCCTATATTAAAATGGCTCAGTTTTTATCAGATAAAGGGAAGAAAGTTTTTATTGTCTTGCAAACTCCTGAGTTACCAAGACCTATTGAGTATCTTATATATCGGGCGAAACCTCCTTTTGAGATTATTAAAGGGGTCTCTAGAGATTGGTGGAATAGAAGAGGATCTTTTGTCCAGGCTAGATTAAGCCAAATTCCACCACAAATATCAGTGATCGATCCTGCCAACTTAGTTTGTGATGACACGCTCTGCTATGCCACAAAGGGAGAATTATCTTACTATTACGATGATGAACATCTATCAATTGAAGGGGCAAAACTAGTAGTTAAGGAGATTTTAAAGATTCGTAATAGTCAGCTAGAAGGTAATAACGACGCGTCAATAGAAGCAGCCTTAAACTCAGCTATCAAGTAATATCAAAGAATTACATAGATCACTCTTTAACGTTACTTAATTAGATAACATCGTTTCTTATAAAATCAGCTAAATACCGGAAAACTCAAGAGATTACACTTAATTGTCGATTATCGAATCAGAGGATCTCTGATGAATAACGACAGGATAAGAAAACTAACCTTGGTGCTAGTAAGCATTAGTACCATCGTTACGATAACTCTTGTCTTCATAAACCTGTCAAATTTAACGATCGCAAATATCTCGCTCGCAGGGCTCTTACTATTATTCTCAGGTGTGATCTTAACAGGAATAAAGTTCTTTGATGACTTGGATAGAGAGGTTCGTAAGTTATCAAACACCTTTGGTCTTATAAATGAAAGAGAAAAAAACTTAGTCGTTAAAGTTAAAAATGCTGTTAATGAGATAGAACGGAGATATCAAGCCTTTCTGCCTGAGATTATTGAACTGAAGCGAGAATCAAGAGAGGATTTAGTTAAAGCACTTGAAGGAATAGCAAATAGAGCCTACGTACTTCTAAAGTGTCGTACAGTTGAATTAACCCTATATAGTGGGGACAATTCAAAGTATCACTCTTCTTTTGTAATTGGTCATCCACTTTCTACATATGTTACAGCTGCTGACAACTCTGAGAAAGATTTTGATATCCTCGTAGAAAATCTAATGTTTGCAGGTACAGTACTAGGAACTATCTCAGTAGTTAGTAGTTTGAGAGAGTCTGAATTAGATGCGAAGAGAGAGATTCTCCATGTACTAGCATTACAGGGAACTATGGCGATCGTTAACAGTCGATACACCGACGAGATCATGCGATTGCAACGGTACTCTGATGAATCAATCAAGGCAAAGACCGGATTTTTAGCAAATTTAAGTCATGAATTAAGAGGTCCATTAGGGATCATTATGAACGCTGTAGAGATCGTCCTTGATGGTCTATGCGGAGAGATTAATAAGAGACAGAAGGAGTTGCTATCAATGGTAAATCGAGAAGGACAACACCTTCTTGAATTAGTTAATGATGTACTTGATTATGCGAAAAGTGAATCAGGAAAAGTAACTCCAAAACCTGTCTCTATCTTAGTAAGCGAGATATTAAAGGACATATCAAACGTCGTAAGAACTCAGGTTCATCAGAAAAAGCAGAAATTACACACTGTCATACCAGATGATATAGGAGGAATACTTTGCGATAGACGACATATCCGTCAAATCCTTATTAATCTCCTTACAAATGCAGTTAAGTACACACCAGAAGAGGGAACAATTGAATTGATATGCGAAAGAGCACCTGCTAATCGCATAAAGATCTTAGTAAAAGACACTGGTATTGGTATTGACCCACGCGATCATCATAAAGTATTCGCACCATTTGAAAGAATAGAGAATAGCTATACCCTTGAGCAAGTTGGAACCGGCCTAGGCATGCCTCTTACAAAAAGACTGGTAGAAGCAAACAACGGAACTATTACATTTAAATCATCTCTAGGAATTGGATCAGAGTTTTGGATAACTTTACCAGCTGAAAGAATTCACCAAGAAGATAAAGAACAACCTCGTGAAGTTAAAAGTATTAAAAGAGGGAACGGAGAGATTATTTTACTAGTAGATCCTGAGAAGCAGACAGGAGATCTTCTGACTACATACCTCACGCATCATGGATACCGCATTGAACCACTACAAGATCTTAGAGAGGCTTTATCAAACGAGGTGAACCAAAAAGCTGCTATACTGATGATTAACAACTCTCTTATTGATCAAGCTCCAGAGGAGCTATCTAAATTTAGATTGAAAGAGACAATTCGACATCTTCCTATTATAGCTCTGACTAGTAGAGCTTTTGATTTTGATACAGAGAGATATCTAAGCATCGGTATAGACCGCTGCATATCAAAGCCGATAGAATTTAATGAATTAGCTACAGCCCTGAATGAACTTCTACATTCAATTAAAGACAGAGAACTTTCAGCTAGATAGCTTATGACTCTCTTCTTTGTTCTCCTGCTCAACGCTATCACTAAGTATTGGATCTACTTTCTTTAGTGAGCTTTCACGCAATCCAGCGATCACAAGGACTCGTTTTGGATCGATATCAAGAAGGTCACAAACGGATCTAAAGGCGAATATGTATTCATCGTCAGGACTAAGAAGGTATTCCCTTGCTTTTCTTCCTACATCCCCAGTTTTCCTACTATCTTGTAGAGCGTTCATTAGCATGGCTCGTAAAAGATCTCTCTCTGGACGGGCTGGGTCATGACCTACATAATCTTCAAAAGCTGTAAAAATCGCCGTATCTTTTCTCTCTTTGCTCATAAATTTACTATAAACCCTTAATAACCCTAAAGAAGATAACCTGCTTTGTATATCGGCATCAGTTTCAACCTACTTTTGATTATGATGCACAATTTCAATCAAATTCTCCCTAAAGTTTTTCTAATTTTTATCCGAGAATTTCCTATGTAGGGGCAAATACTTACGCGACAGGATGGATTCAGTCGTCATAAAAACAAGCCAAGGAGGGCTTGGATATGATTATAAATCGATTACCACCGCTTGAGGTGTATTCAACACCAAGTACTAGCGCTAAAAGCATAATAAAGAAGATTAACAATATTGAAGATGCTGATGCTGTTCTCCTTGATAGCGAGAGAAAGCAACGTAAAGATCCATCAAGAGAAGAAACAAAAAAAGAAGAGTCAGATCAGAGCTTATCAAAAGAGAAGATTGAGGCTACGGCAATAACTTCAGAATCAGAAGATAAAGCTCATCTTGATATAACTGCTTAACTTAACTCCTCACCATTTAGGATCTACAGGCCTATATTAATGGCGATGGAATGGTTATATTCCGAGCATGCAACAATCTACACCTCTCGAGAAGCAAGCACTGGGTCTTTTTCATAACTTTGAAATCAATGACAGATCTGCTCCAACGGTTTTCATGGTTCATGGAAGGGCTGGAGATGCTCGAGTAATGCTAGCTTTTCGTCGCATACTTCCTGAGGGATGGAATATTTTTCTTCCCGAAGCACCGCTAAACGATCCTCAAGGTGGTTTTAGTTGGTGGCGAGTTGATCACTCTGAAGATACACAGAAACAGGAACGCAGACAAAATATCGCTAGCTTAAGTGACTTTATTGATAAAGCGCTTAACTACCATCAAATTACTAATAAGAAAGTTATTGGCGTCGGATTTTCACAAGGATCTGCAGCTCTTTCGAGAATATTCCTAAGCTCCTATAAGCTATCTGCATTGGCTGTTTTAGCTGGATTTATTCTACCGACAGAAGGTACGGTAACTTCAAATCGTCGTCCGGTTTTTATCGGACATGGAACAAAGGACGATATAATTACTCTAGATCGCTCGCAGAAAGGAGAATCTCTCTTAAAAGAGCTTGGTTACTCAGTAGCAACTTTCTATGATGAAGTTGGTCACAAGATAGGAACAAATGCTATGAAGGGCCTTAAGAACTGGATGCAGACCCTTCCGGAAGTTTAATATCAAAGACAAACGAGCTCTCAAGATCTTTCTGATTATCTTCCTGTACAGACTTACTTAGAGAGTTAAATAAGCACTGCCCACGTTTATCTTTTCTACAGTAGAAAACCATAAGATCTGTTGATACCAATCCGATCTCTCCA
>CAZTER010000087.1:0-6939 GCA_964612045.1 uncultured Bdellovibrionales bacterium | reverse complement strand
CAACAGGTCGAGGCGTAGGTCCTTGTTATGAAGATCGTGCTGCCAGAATAGGAGTCAGGATCGCTGATCTAGCTGATTTGCCAACATTAAAAGTTAGAATTGAAAAGATTAGTGAAGATAGAAATAACTACTTAAAATACGTGTTGGGTAGTTCGCAAGAGATCGGTTGCGCGGAGATCTTTAAATCTCTTGAAAGAGCAGCTGAACTTGTTCTTCCTTTCGCAGCGAATGTTTCTTCTTTAATTTATGAGGCAATTAAGCGTGATGAGAGGGTCGTCTTTGAGGGAGCTCAAGGAACACTCTTAGATACTACATTTGGAACATTCCCATATGTAACTTCGAGTAGCACCCTCTCTGGTTCTATCGCTACCGGAGTTGGTATTGGACCAAGTTCAATCCAGTACGTTCTTGGAATTGCAAAAGCTTACTGTACTAGAGTTGGAGAAGGTCCATTCCCTACCGAACTACTTGATGCTGAAGGAGATTTAATTCGTCAACGTGGGCATGAATTTGGAACTGTAACTGGAAGACCTCGTCGTTGTGGATGGTTCGATGCTGTAGCTGTTCGTAGAGCTGTTCAATTGAATGGAGTAGATACTTTAGCGTTAACAAAGCTCGATGTCCTATCAGGTTTTGATAAGATCAAAGTGTGCGTAAAATATACTTTAGATGGACAGACGATAGAGGATCTCCCATCAAGGGCGAGTGATTTTAGCCGTATCGTACCGAAGTATGTTGAGTTGGATGGTTGGCAGGATGAGCTTGATGGAATAAAGAAGCTTCATCACTTACCAGCTCAGGTTAAATTGTATGTGAGTGCAATTTCGGAGATGGTTGGTGTTCCTGTTTCAGTACTAAGTGTAGCTCCAGAGAGAGAATCTACAATGTTCTCATCCAGTGCTACCTACCTAGAGAATTTTCTAGGTCTTTAAAGGCATTAGGTAGCAACAATCGAGATCTCCTAGTCGAATATCTTTATTGTGTTATTTTAAATTGAGTATCTGGCTGTGTTCGAATGGGGCGTGCCATTGCCTATACAACGATTGTTTCGTTGTTGGTGTTTCTTGCGATTATTTTTATTAGGAATCTAAGTATTCAAAGGTTAACCTTAGGTGAGGTATCAGCCATCGAAGAGCGCATAAGATTAATTAGAAATAACTTCGAAACTTCAATTACGCTTGGAAAGAAATATAAATTGCAAACAGTTGTCGAAAGTGATCTTTATTTGATTGATGGCATATCAGACCTTACAGCGAGAAAGATCTTCCTAAAGATCGAAACAGATCCTCCTATTAACAATAAAGATTTAGAGCTATCTCTGATGAGTATTAAAGGGATCGGGGCAAAAAAGACAGAGCTAATAATGAGATATCTTGAGGTTAAGTAAGGGATAGCTCGCAGAGAGAATCTAGTTTTCTTCTAAATTTTACTCTCTGTAATTCTCGTGTAATTGAGTCGATAGAAGGTCTAGATAAATATAGATTTTGGATAGAAGACCTAATAAATCCCCTCCTAATAGCAGCCTCTGACGATGTGACATCATAACAATCTAACTCAAGATATGTTCTGATTAGATCTCTATACTGAGTCGGAGATAATGTTGCCTTAGTCTGAGGTCTTCTCACATAAAGAAGATCTTTGTTGAATTGAATATTGAGACTAGGAGTTAATTCTGTAGCTGTTCGATCGCGCAGAGTTAAAGTCTGAATTAATGTATGACCAAGACACTGAAGATAGGAGTTAGATGGACAAAAAAGATATCCCCCACTAGCGATTAAAGTTTTAACCCTACTGTAAAAGTCTCCTATATTAAAAAGATCTAAAAGCATAGGATGTGAGTCGTTTAGCTCTCTACTAGTAGGAAATCCAGGAAGATAGCCGGATCTCTCGATAGTTGGTTGAATTGCAACTCTGCCTTCAAGGTTAAGTGCAAAGTGCTCGAGATATCGACAAGTATCTCCCTCTTCAGATAGATCGATCTCCCAGGACCCTGAAGATTTTGAGATCTTAACTGGAGCTGTAACGATAACCTGATAACCGTTTCCAATCGCCCAAGCCAAAGCATCTTCAACTCTTAACTCGTTCTCAAGGATATTACCGTCAATTGATAGTGCATACTTTGCAAAGATTACTCTAGTAGATTGAGGATCTGCCAAATTAACTGCTAAGTGATATGCGATCTCTTCCTCTAAAATAGCTCTATATGGATTGGTATCCTCGTAGTGTTTTAGAAGTGAGATTCTTTCGCTATTTATGAAGTTAGTTGAACGATCGAAGTACGGATGTGAGATTATAACAGTTGGTATTTCTGGATTTAAATTCCTAACAGCAGCCGATTGTAGTCTAGAAGACATTAGATTCTCTCCAGACTCAAGTGCTTCCACAACACGATCTGAAGATCTTTGTGAACCTCTCATGTCAGAGTTTATTGTATTAGCTAGCGAGAGAAGCTTTATAAAGTCTTGAGATGGCTTGGGAAGTATGAATCTCTCGAGACTGGGAGCCTCTCCTTCTCTTCTCTGAGTGGATACTGCTAGATCAATCAAAGAATCCTCTCTTTATCTTTATAGATATTTATTAGTGGATCCCGAGAACTCCTCTCTCTGTTGTTTTATGATTCGATCTGAATAGTAGGTGCCGTATCTATGAAGGCTTCGTGGAGAGCTCGTACTGCCAACTCGCTATATTTTCTCTGCACAACCACAGATATTTTAATATCAGATGTAGAGATCATTGTTACATCGATACCTTCATTTGCTAAAACGGCAAAAACCTTTGCAGCAACACCAGTATGAGATTTCATCCCAACTCCGACAACTGAAACCTTTGCAATATCACGATCTACAGCTATTGAATCTGCTCCTAATTGCGAGAGTGCTGAGTTTAATTTAGAAACAGTTCTCGCCCAAGCTTCGTCTGGCACAGTAAAGCTAATATTAGTCTTATCCTTAACGATTCCCGTTTGAGTGATCATGTCGATAAAAATGGCTTCATCTCCAAGAAGTGAGAATAGTGTGCTTAGAGATTGAATGCCCTTAGGTAATTTCAAAATAGTTAATTTTACTTCATCTGTCCTGTGAGTGATTCCTGATATTATTGGCTTCTCCACAAGCTCCTCCTCTTTTACAATCCAAGTTCCTGGACCAGGGTTAAAAGTTGATAATACTACTAACGGAACGTCATATCTTAGGGCGAAATCCACAGAGCGTGGATGTAAAACCTTTGCACCTAAGCTTGCTAGCTCTAGCATCTCTTCGTGTGCAATTCTTTTTAGAAATTTAGCATTCTTTACGATTCGTGGATCGGCAGTTAAAACACCCTCAACATCAGTATAGATGTAGCAACAATCTGCTTTTACTGCTGCTGCAACCGCGACTGCTGTTGTATCGGATCCACCACGTCCAAGGGTTGTTATGTCACCATCTTCATTTACACCCTGGAAGCCGGCGATTACAGGAATTACCCCTCCAGCAATCTCCTTGTTTATCCTCTCTGTTTCTATCCCCTGAATTCTTGCATTAGTATGTCGCTCATCAGTTTCGATTCCAATTTGTGGTGCTAGAAAGCTTTTTGCTGGTCGCCCAAGTTCAATTAATGCCATTGCTAAGAGAGCAACACTTACTTGCTCTCCAGTCGCGACGATCTGATCAAGCTCTCTTGGATTCGGTGATGGTACACAGCTTTTAGCTAGCTTAATTAGTCGGTCTGTCTCTCCAGACATTGCGGAAGCTACTACGACTACTTTTTTGTCAGGATTTTCTTGTAAGTATCGATCTACTAATCGAGCTACATTTTTTATCCGGTCTGTATCACCAACTGAAGTGCCGCCGAATTTTTTTACAACTATACCCATACAATTAAATTCTATAAGGGATCTGATTACTTAATTTTGTTTAACGAAGCTGTATCAATTTTATCTAGTAAAATTCCAGATAATTCGACAGTTCGTTTAAAATCGCCTTCAGGATTGTATCTGAATGTAAATCGAAGATCATCAATTAATACTTCATTTTTATCGATCCATTCAACAATTCTACATACTTTAATATCTGGAGCTTGTTCTAACTCCTCAGGAAACTCGGCTTTTAGCCTATAAAGATCCCAATGCTCAACCTTGAAATCTGGAGTAGAATACTCCTGACATAGAGTAAATGTCGGGCTAGATGCATGGTCTTTTGAGCCTAAGTACTTCACAAGTAAGCGGGTAAATGTGGTTTTTCCAGCACCGATCTCACCGCAAAGGCCGATAGTTACACCTGAGTTCTTGCAAGATGCTTTAAGAAGCTCTCCTATTGTCTCAGCAAAGCGCTGAGTATCTTCTATATTGTTAAGTTCTATCTGAAATGGATTAAGCACTGTGATTTACCTAACTCTGCCAATTGCATACGGTATCGATTTTGCAATATCAGAGGCAACAATCGGTCCGTTACATTCTGAATGGGCAATGTCACCAGCTAGCCCATGTATAAACACACCTAATTGCGCAGCTTCAACGAGAGTACATTTTTGCGCTATCAATGTTGCTATAAGTCCTGATAAGACATCTCCACTTCCAGCTGTAGCCATCCAGGGATTTCCAGTCGTATTTACATAGAAGTGGTTAGAATCTGCAGTAATAGTCCCAGCTCCCTTTAAAACTGCAATGCAGTTAAATCGGTTTGCCAGTTCTTTTGCTGAGTTAAATCGATCTTGCTGGATAGAATCTGCACTACAATTAAGCAAAGTAGCCGCTTCACCTGGGTGTGGTGTAATAACAAAGTTACCTTGAAAGCTTAGACTAACTTCCTTCAGCGCATAAAGAGCATCAGCATCAATTACAGTAGGAGTTTTTCTTTTCGCTAATTCTAAAAGTAGCTCTGAGCAACAACTAATAGTGCTTGGTTCTCTCCCTAATCCAGGACCGACTACGACTGCATCAAAGCTATCTAAGAAAGGAAGAAGTTTGTTAAGATCAGTAAAATTAAGAGAACTTTCAGCTGTTTTTCTAAGAATAATTTCAGGGAAATTAGAGTTTGTAGTATCTGAAAAGTTAGTAACATGAACTACGCCAGCCCCACTTTTTAAGGCAGCAAAGCCGGATAGAATTGGAGCTCCCGGCATCTCTTTAGATCCTCCAATTACTAAGATCTTTCCTGCATCTCCCTTATGAAAATCCTGGGATCTCGTTGGATATTTAGGAGCAGTTTCAGCTGTTACAAGAGTAGCCTGAACAGGTTGATTCACAGGTATTCCAATATCAACAACCTCAATCTCTCCGCAGATAGTGCGTCCTGGATACTGAGATACTCCTCTCTTTAATGCTTGGACGGTAATCGTAATATCTGCTGTGAAGTGAGGTTCGTACACTTCTCCACTATCGCAGTTCATCCCGGTTGGAAGATCTATTGAGATACTAATTGCATTGGAACTTAGATCGGCATTATCAACCAAGGTAAGTAATTGAGCGATAGCTCCTCTTGGGGCTCCTTTTTGCCCATTGCCCAAGAGCCCATCAACTAAGATCGAACTAGTGCTGATCTCTCTAATTACCTCTGAAGCTGGAGTCGCTATTAAGGAGAGAGATTTTTCTGGTTCGCCGCCAAAGTAAAGTAGCTTGCAATGAGAACGATTGATTAGATTAAATTGCTCACGCCATCCTGAATTAAAATTTGGCGTATGCGCAATAATTATAGAGATAGAGCATTCTGATCCTCCAATAATTCTTGCTAGTGATAGCGCATCGGCTCCATTATTTCCTGGGCCGACCAGTATGGCGATGTTTTCTCGTTGTTTATGAGTTGATAGCTTGAATATTCGATCTCGAATAGCAGAAGCTGCTGCATCTATTAAAAATCGCTCAGATTTGCCAGCTGTGATTGCTGCCTGATCAAAAGCTTTCATCTCACTTGAGCTTAGAAGCGGTATCTGATCTGTTAACTTATTAAGCCCCGATCTCACGTTCGATTACCTCAGAGATATCTTCGGCATATTTTGTACATCGCTCTTCATCGTCACATTCTACCATTACTCGTATTTTATTCTCTGTTCCGGAATAGCGCACCAAAATTCTACCGTTATTGCCTAACGACTTAGTTCTCTCATCTATAATTCGCTTTATCGGTTCTACCTGGTCAATCGGAGGCTTGGTAGTTACTGCTATATTAATTAATTTCTGAGGAAATTGAACGAAATCCGCTACTAGCTCTGATAATGGTCTTCCACTTCTCTGTACTGCTGCCATTACTTGAAGTGCTGTTAGTATTCCATCTCCTGCAGTTGAAATATCAGAGAATATTGTGTGTCCAGATTGCTCTCCGCCAAGTTGTAGATTGTTCTTCTGCATCTCTTCAAGAACATATCGATCGCCTACTTGAGTTCGTATTACTTCTATTCCATGTTTCTCAAGAAACTTAACGAGACCCATATTAGACATCACAGTAGCAACAACTTTAGGTGTTTTTAGTAATCCCCTCTCCTTAAGATCGATCGCACAAATTGCTAAGGTCCTATCTCCATCGAGGATATTACCACGTTCATCAACCATAATGGCACGATCTGCATCACCATCGAATGCAACGCCAAGATTAAGATTCTGTTCAGTAACGAGCTTACTAATAACCTGAGGATAGAGACTTCCAAATGCGGCATTAATATTTCTACCGTTAGGACTTATTCCTCTAGAAACTACATCGGCGCCTAACTCTGTAAAGGTCTGAGGAGCAACTATGTAGGAAGCTCCGTTTGCACAGTCTATGCCTATCTTTAGTCCTTCAAGGCTTAATTCCCTTGGAAAACTAGATTTTAGAAAGACTGTATATCGACCTATTGCATCATTTACTCGAAATGCTTTTCCTATGTCAGTAGGCTCCGCAAACTCTTTATCGAGCACCCCTTGCGCCATTAGGTTTTCAAGGTCGATTTCAACATCATCTTCTAGCTTAAAGCCATTAGCTCCAAAGA
>CAZTER010000086.1:0-6994 GCA_964612045.1 uncultured Bdellovibrionales bacterium | reverse complement strand
GTTGGATCTCCAGGTTCTTTTTTTTTTTTTTTTTTTGCAACCTTCCTTTTGATGGTCTTGCCAGAGGCGCTAAGGTTTGTGGATCTACCGCCGGGCATTCTCGGTCCGATGAGACAGCTCTTGTATGCAGTTATTCTTTTTAGTGTTGTGTGGTGGAATAGAAAGACACTATTCCCGCCGGAGAGAACGATATGAATCAGGCAACAGGTGATATTTTAGTAGCGCAGGATATTCACTGCTCATTTGGACGTAGCCGTATTTTAAACGGCGCAAATTTAAATGTTAAAAGTGGTGAGAGTGTTGGGATTATTGGTCCTAATGGTAGCGGCAAAACGACATTCTTTAACTGCTTATCTGGTTTTGCGACCATAACGCGGGGCTCTCTAAAGCTTAATGAATCAGATATTACAACTAAACCTGCTTACCGCAGAGCTTTGTCGGGTTTAGGGCGTGTTTTCCAAAATAGTGGCGTATTTAGAGAGATGACAGTCTTAGAGAATATGCTAACGGCATTAGAGAGTCGTCAATCTATTATCTCAAATCTTATGCCGTGGAGTAAGCAAGCCAAGTTAAATAAGGAGAGATCCTTTGAGTTACTAAAAGAAGTTTCACTAGATGGTAAGGCATATAATAAAGCTGGCAGTCTTAGCGGTGGACAGTTGCGTTTGCTTGAGATCGCTCGAACCTTAGCTTTTGGTGCTGAGGTATTACTCCTTGATGAACCTACTGCTGGTGTTGCTCCTATTATGAAAGAGCAGTTAGCAGAGGCTATCCGTGCTCTTCATAGTAAAGGAAAGACTGTGCTTGTAATCGAGCATGATATTAGATTCATCGACTCATTATGTAGCAGGATCGTTGTATTTGATTCTGGTAAGGTCGTACTAGAGGGAACTCCAGCAGAGCTACATAACAATCCTCTCCTTCAGGAGATCTACTTTGGAAATAGAAAAAAGGGGAGTTAATCAGGTCTAATTTTCGTGATTAGCTTCCTCTGATCCATCATCAGATAGATCTAGGTCTTTTCCAGCATTAGGATCGACAATTCCTAGCTTGTCCATCTTATACTTGAGTATGCGACGACTTATTCCGAGTAGGACAGCAGCTCGAGTTTGAATAAAATTTGTCTTCTTAAGAGCCTTTAAGATGATCTCTCGTTCAAACTCTCTCTCTGCAGCTTCAAATTGAACGCCACCTTCAAGGACTTGTGGCTTGAATATCTCTGTGCGTTTGCAATCAGTTATCTTTGCAGGAAGATCTCCTCTATCGATCCTGTCGTCTGAAGATAGAGCTAATAGGCTTTCTATTACATTTTCTAACTCTCGGACGTTACCTGGCCAATTATACTCTACTAAACTCTCCATGGCTTCTGGAGTGAAATAGATTGATTTGCCGCCATACTGCGGAGCGAGTTTGCGAGAGAAGTGACTTACTAGTAGTGGAATATCTTCATATCTGTCGCGCAATGCTGGAAGAGTAAGGTGTACTACATGAATACGGTAATATAGATCTTCTCTGAATTTTTTCTCGCGAATCAGATCCTCAAGATTCTTGTTAGTAGCTGCAATTATCCTTACATCTACTTTGATCGGTTTTGATCTTCCTACCCTATAAAACTCCTGTTCCTGTAGGAATCGTAGCATCTTGACCTGGACATTTAATGAGAGCTCTCCAATCTCATCAAGAAATAGAGTGCCGTTATCGGCCTGCTCAAAGTGTCCAATTCTCTTCTCATGAGCATGAGTGAAAGCACCTTTCTCATGACCGAATAACTCTGATTCTATCAAGCTCTCTGGAATAGCTGCACAGTTTATCGCAATAAATGGTTTTCCAGCTCGTGCACTAATATCATGCAGTGATTTTGCTACCATCTCTTTACCAGTTCCTGATTCTCCAGTTATCAAAACTGTTGTATCTCGTGGTGCAATAACTTTAATCTGATCAAATAAACCCTTCATTGAAGAGCTTTGTCCAACTAGGCTTCCAAAATCTCCGACTATATCTGGAGTTTTCGCGGACTCAACACTTATGGTCGATCTGATAGCTTGACGATCTCCGAGAGTTTTAATTAGGAGAGTAGTCAGCTCCTCAATTTCGAAAGGTTTATTTAGATAATCTACAGCTCCAAGCTTCATTGCTTGCACAGCGGTTTTTACAGTGCTTGTCGCTGTTAGCATAATTACTGGGATATCAATCTTGTTCTCTCTCATCTCTTTGAGGGCTTCGATACCTCCAAGAACTGGCATCATCACATCCATCAGAATTAGATCTGGTGTTAAGCGTTGGAGTAATGCGATAGCTTCGGCGCCATTCTCTGCCGTAATAACATCAAAGTTTGCGCGTAGTAATAATCTTAGCGAATCGCGAATGCTAGCTTCGTCGTCTACGACCAAGACGGTACGTCTGTTAACAACTTCATTTTGATCTTGAGGTTCAGTCATCAGGTAAAATCCAGCATTATCTAAAGGATAGTTTTAAATCGACCTAAGCATGGAGCGCTAAACTTCTGGCAGATCCACCTGCTGATGTTTAGATGTTTCCGTAACTTTAGACGGTTCATGATTGGTTCACTGAAAATTAACAGGTAACCACTTGTTTTCATTCTTGATCATAGTTCTCATACTGTAAATAAATAGAGTTTAGGAATCAAAGTAAATCTAGCTGGGATCAATGCGAAATTACGGAGAACCAAATAGAGGGGGAAGATTTACACACAAACAGGGTTAGAACTTCTTTTCTTTAGCGCAACTGTTTACAGTAAATTAAGTTGACGACCGCCCTTAAGGTATCTATCGAATGAACTTATGAGTAGTGGTCTTTCACGATCTGGAGAGAGATAACTTGGAAGTGTTTCTCTAAGTAGTTCGCCAGGAGCGATCCATTTTAATGCATCCTTGGCAAGTAAAGCGATCGGTTGGCGATCATGAGAGAGTGCGCTAGTAAAGGCATCTGGTTCCTCAGTGACGATTGAAAAGGAAAGTAGTTCATCTCTCCATAAACTAAAGATTCCTGCGAGAAGTAGTGTCTTATTACTTTCGGAAGAGATCTTAACAACAGTTCCATAATTAGCACCGACTGATATCGGTTCAAAGTAGGCCTTTATAGGGATAATACAGCGATAGCTTTTTATTGAATCGCTCCAAGCTGGCTTTTCGAAAGCAGTTTCAATTCTAGTATTATGGTTTCCAAACTTTATATTTTGTGTTGAGGACCAGCTCGGTACTAGGCCAAACTTCATTCGTCGAAATGATAGTGATCCGTTGTAATTTGAAATAACTGGGGCGAAGCCTCCAGGAAAAGTTCTTGTTTGCGTTGGATCCTCCGCGACGGGAGGAAGGTCTATAAAAAGAGGGTTATCAAGATCTGATAGGTCTGATTCTGAAAGAAACTCAACGCACACGGTAATGCAGCCTTTACTTAAAAAGATCGTCTAATTTTTTTAGTGCGGCTGATTTCTCATTATTTGCCTTATCAGCGCCAAGTTTGTTACGACTAGTGATGCCCTTAAAATAATCACAGGTATTGCGACTCTCTTTCTCCTTAACTCTATCTGCTTGGTTCTCACGGCATTCGTTTGAATAAGAAACATCGTGCCAAGAGCAGTTTTTGCAAACTCTTAGGTCTCTCTTACATTTTTCGCACTCAGCTGAGCGTGATACTGGGCCATCTGGGAGATCATTCTTAACTCCACAGTTATAGCAAATAATAGAGATAGTCATTTAGGCCCCTTAAATCTTAATCTTTTACGGATAGCACTACATCCTATATGATGGATTCCGGTGTTTTCAATCGGTATCTTTATCGGACTATAATTATGAACGAGCCTCAGAGTGTTAATAAAGAAGAGGAAAACGGAAGTTTCATCTCCAGATCGATCGATGATGTCCGGTGGTTAATTCGAGTATTTGTTTCCTCTGCAGATAGATTTTATTGGGATAACGGGTTCTCTAAAGCTGCTTCACTTGCCTATACCTCTCTCTTTGCAATAGTTCCGGTCCTTGTTCTTGCTTTTGGTTTACTTGGCTCTTTTGCTTTATCTAATGAACATCTTCCAGAGGTGAGAGATTTTATAATTCGTCAATTTGTTCCACAGCTTGATGTTGTAAATGAGATCTTGGTGCACCTAACTAAATTCAGTGAAGCTCTTAGATCTTTAAATCTGTTGGCAGTAGTCTTTGTCGTTGTTACAGCCGTCCTCCTGCTTAACTCAATTGAATTCGCTCTTAATGAAGTTTGGCAAGTTTATGAGTCCAGATCGATCTCACATAGAATCGGAATCTTTTGTACGATTATTGTTGTTGCCCCAATCCTTGCAGTTTCAACATATTATTTCGCATCGTTTAGATTGGAGGGCTTTTTGTCATCGTTTGGTGGGCAGTTTAGTTTGGATTATATATACAAAACTCTTTTGCCGTTTTTGATAGACTTTGGAGCATTCTGGTTTCTTTATTACTATGTGCCAAAAGCTCCAGTTACATTTAGATCTGCTGTGATAGGCGGTGCGCTAGCTGCGCTTCTCTTTGGTTTGGCGAAAGAAGGGTTTGCCTCTTACATCGAGAGATTTTCTTCATATGACAAAATCTATGGTGCCCTAGCTTCGTTACCAATCTTTTTATTTTGGCTTTATTTAGCTTGGACTATAGTTCTCTTTGGTGCCGAGATTAGCTATCAAGCACAGTATCTTCCTAGAAAGGGAAAGTTATGGAAGAGAGCTGTTATGAGTATTGGGGATGGGAAATTTGTCTTAGCTTTGCAAGCTCTTACTATGATAGTTAGGGGATTTTTAAAGGGAGAGAAGCTTCCAAATGACCTTGAAATTGCTGAAAGTTTGGGGTGTAGCTCTGTGCTGTTAAAGCCGATTCTAGATGCCTTAGGTAGGGTCGGTATAATTCAAAGGGGAGATTCTAGGTTGATGCCATTGGTTTTAATGAGGTCTCCAGACAGGATTTCGCTGCAAGACATATCAGTTGCGCTTCAGCTTCGAGAAACATCTCCCCATATGTCACGAGAACTTACAAAAACTTTTCAGGTCTTTTCGACCTCACAGGATCCATCTAAGATCACCTTAGCAGATATATGTCGAGAAGATTAAAAGAGAGGGTTAATGCCTAAAGTTAGTACGTTACCAAATGGTCTCACAATAATTGTTGATGAGATGCCGCATGTTAAGTCTGTGGCCTATGAGCTAGTAGTTCCAGGTGGAGTCATCTTAGATGAAGAATCTAGGATTGGTGAATCTTTAGTCCTCGCTGAGTTAATTGGGCGTGGTGCAGGCAATTATGATAGCAAGGCCCTTAGTGATGCTTTTGAAGAGAAGGGGATGCTGCACGGAGAGTCTGCTCTTAATGATCGTTTCATTTTAAGGGGACAACTTCTTCCAGAGAACATAGATCGGGCACTAGAACTTCTTTCTCTTATGGTTTTAGAGCCTAAGTTACCAGAGGACGAAATCGATGATATTCGAAGTCTCCTTTTGCAAGACATAGCCTCTCTTAGTGATAGCCCAGGGCGATTAGCTTCTGTGGAAACGGCAAAGAGGTATTTCCCTGCTCCTTACAATCGACCTGGATGCGGAGAAGAGGCTGGACTAAACGCGGTTAACGGAGATTCTATTCGTGAGGTATGGAGTCGTTGTTTCAGACCTAAAGGCGCTGTGATTTCATTTGCCGGTGATGTAACCCTTGCTCAGATTGAGAAAATGGTAGGACGATATTTTGGTAAGTGGAGTGGTGAGGGACGATCTTTGCCTGCTTTTGCTGGCCAGAAGGATAGATTTAATCACCACTGCCAACATGAATCTGCTCAGACGCAGATCGTTATTGCAATGCCGTCAGCTCCTTTTGGTCATCCTCATTTTTATGCTGCAAAGGTAGCATCTGTAATCCTTTCTGGTGGAATGTTCGGACGGCTTTTCATCGAAGTTAGAGAGAAGCGTGGATTGTGTTATTCGGTTTTCTATCGCCACGCCGGCGTAAAGCAGTATGGCCTAGCCACTCTATATGCAGGAACAACACCGGAGCGTTCGCATGAGACTATTCAGGTCTCCATGGACGAATTAAATCGTTTAGTAGGAACAGTCTCAAATCTTGAGCTTGAGAGAGCGAGGGCAAATGTTAAATCCTCTCTTATTATTGGAGAGGAGTCATCCTCTGGTAGAGCATCATCTAACGCTTCCGATTGGTGGTTGTGTGGGCGAGTACGAGGATTGGATGAGATCCTACGAGGAATTAATAGCGTAACAGGTGAGCATATCGATCTCTTATTTAGTGAGTATCCTCCAGATAATTATTCGATAGTAACCCTCGGCGATCGATCAAAGATGGCTAATTAGTTTAAGGATTAAAGATGGTATCAAAAACTTCTACTGTAGTACTCGATAATGGTCTCCGAGTGTTGCTTGAACCGATGCCAACTAGTCAGAGTGCTAGTATGGGATTTTTTGTTAAAACTGGTTCTAGAGATGAAGCTGAGAGTGAAAGTGGAGTCTCACATTTTTTAGAGCATATGATGTTTAAGGGAACCAGAAAGAGGGACTCCCTTCAGTTAACATACGATCTAGGGAATATAGGGGCACAATCAAATGCTTTTACCTCTGAAGAGGTAACAGTTTATTACGGAACAGTTGTTCCTGAGTATGTCGATGACATGGTTGAGATCCTCTGTGATATGTTGCGCTCAACTATTCCTCAGAGTGAGTTCGATGTTGAAAAAAACGTAATTCTTGAAGAGATTGCCTTATACCAAGATCGACCAACCTTTTGTTTGTATGAAGAGGCTTCAGAGCATTTCTTTTCCGGACAAGGTTCAGGAAATTCGGTTCTTGGAACACATGCTTCAATCTCAGCATTAAGCAGAGATCAGATGAAGCAGTACTTTGATCGAAGATACCTTCCTTCGAATATGTTCTTTTCTATCGCAGGAGCGTTCGATCCTGATGCGGTTCTTGCTAGATTACAGAAAGATACTGCGGATTGGGTAGCAGGAGAGACTTCGCGTA
>CAZTER010000085.1:0-6999 GCA_964612045.1 uncultured Bdellovibrionales bacterium | reverse complement strand
TCGGTCAGCGAGGAGGCGGTTAATCGCTTCTGCCGCAGAAATGACATCTCCTTTTTGATATGTCACTAAATGCTTATTGTCCTGAAAAAGATCAAAAAGACCGTTACCTGAGCTTTCTGTTAGTAGAAGAGCGCCACACATCATAGCTTCAAATACTCTGAAATTCAGATCACTTTTTACCGTTTGATTAACTACGATCTCAGCAAAAGGAAATATATTCCAGAACTCTCCACGCTCTATTAGTAGCGGAACATGTTTCTGTAGCTCGCTAAAGAAAGCTACTCGATCTGGGTTAAGTTGGGGATTCATTGTTCCAACAAAAACTGAATCGTATTTTTTCTTCTCGCTTGCCTCAACAAATCTTGAAGCCCATAGCGGTAACCATGATACAGGGTTACCGACCTTCTCATATTCAGGAAGATAGTCCTTTTGAGCAACGAAAGTGTGATCAAAAGCTGATGCGATAAGCTTATGGTAGTGAGTGTGGTGTTGCGCATCTACTGAATAGAAAATGCGAGGTATCTCAGACTCTCCAAGCCCAGTGAATATCAAAGGCGAGCTATTGTCGTGCACTACGATGAGATCTGGATTGCATTGATCTGTGATCTCCTGCAGTGGGGAAAGTGGTCGTGATAGATGAAAATCATAATCTGGGCTAGGTCCCCAGATGAAAACTTCGTGTCCCTCTTCTCTCCATTCCTTAGCAAACCAATCTTGATTAATTAGTAATATTCGCATGATTCAACTAATTCCCTTCTCTAGCCTCGTGAAGAGTGCCTTGCAAGAAGTGCCTTAAATATTCTGATATGGGTAGCAGGTATTGTTTCTCCTTCTTCTAAGCGATCTTGGATTTCACCGAGATAGCTTCCGGCTGTCGTTACATCTCCAGCATTGAGTAATGCGCTTGTTAGCATTAGTAATGCTGGTAATGATTGAGGATCTATTCGCAAAGCCTGCCTAGCTGCCGCAATAGCTCCATCCCAATCTTGTCTTGAATTGAATACGTAAACTAATCCTAGCCAAGCAGAAGCAAAGTCTGGTGCGACTTCAGTTAAGCCGACGAAGATAGTTTCAGCTCGTCTAAGTTCTCCGTTTTCTAGGGAAAACCTACCAAGTTCATAGAGACACTCGATCTCATCCTCAGAATAAGTTCTTTTCATCAACTCTGATGTGGGAATCCCGCTACTCATCCCTACCCCTCAACTGCCGGTCTTGATCTAAGCCATTCTAGTACTGCACGTAGCATAGCTTCTTCTGCTGAGGCTCGGCGACGGAGCTCTCTTTGATCGCTTACAGGTTGATCCATGTTTTGTACATATTCATATCTTGCAAAAAACGAGGAGGAAAAACGTGCGATATCACCGACCGGACGACTTGCCGGAAGTAGTTCGAGTAATGGATATTGCATCTCTCGATCTGGTGGAGAGAAAAAGCCTCTTTTCATCCGGTAATAATACCAGTGCTCTCAGGTTTCTGGTAGCTACTAATTGTTTGAAAAAAGGGGCTAGATAGCCCCTTTTTTCGTGATACGTGAACTAAAGTCACCGCTCCATATTTTTGTTCAGTATATTGCTAATATTGATATCCATCTAAATGATAATTATCTTACTGATAGCTATTACTGAATAATAAACTCCTGGAAATAGACGGCTTGTACCGGACTTTCATCCATAGCCAGCGCCTCATTTATTCCCTCTAAGATCTCTTCCTTTAACTTTTCTTTCCCTGTTAAAGAGAGCACGTCATTTGCTCTTCTACTTGATAGGATTTTAATGACAGAATCTCGAATCATCGGTTCGCGGAATTTCATATATCCACTTAGAGTGCTCTTACTTCCGTCTGATCCGTGTCCACCAGCACCTTCGGCGTGCATTACCCCTTTCTTTATGAGCTCTTCTTCGATTGTTTTAAGAGGACCTTCATCAAATTCGAGTAGCATCTTTACCTTTAGAAAGGCTCCAGTTTCTGAGAGATTTACGACAAATACATCAGGAGCGGCTGTTACAAGATGCGGTTCATGCTCTGTCTTATGATCTTCTTCCTCGTGCAGCTCGCCTTCTTCTTTATCTCCACCCATCATAAACATAGGTACGCCAGCACCGGCTAAGATTAGAATTGCAGCAGCAGCAATAATAACGAGCTTTTTCTTCCCTTTTTTTGGTGCGTTGGATTCTGCAGCTTTGCTTTCCTGTGCATCATCTTTTTCAGCCATAATCCACCCCTATTTGGTAACCCAGCAATATAAGTATCGGAGGGTCTAATGATTTTCTTTAGGGGATAATTGCATTGAAAAACAGCCGATTAATGCTGCACAAGCCTGCTCTACCCTCAAAGACCTTACTCCAAGAGATATGGCAGTAAATCTATGCTTTTGCAGGGAAGCTATTTCAGAGCTACTCCATCCAGCTTCTGGTCCTATAGCTATAGTAGCTTCCTTTAGAGTATCGCCTAAGGCCTGACGAATGTTTAAAGCTTGTTGATCACCAAAGAATCGTAAATTTTCGTTATTTTGCTCTAGTGAGCTTAGAAGGTCTATTAACGAGGGATAGATCTTTACTTTAGGAGTAGTAGTAGCGGCAGGTTGTTGTAGTCCAAGTAAGAGCTCTCTATCAATCTCATGATCTTTAAGGCTATGAGATGAGAGATAGCTCTTTTCAGTTCTCTCTGTCTTTACAAGACTGAGGGAACGAACTCCAAAAGAAGCTGCTAATTTAATCACCTTTCTTACTGTTGGTGGGCGACAGATCGCTGTTACTAGATCAATCTTTAATAATTCTGGAGAATTTCTCTCCCCTGAAAAATGACCGGATATTCTAGATTCTGAGATCTCAGAGAAACAGGCTTTGCCTATCTGGCCATTTACAACTCCAGCTAAGATCTCTTTACCGTTTTTAATATCTCTGAGATCATGATCGGATATAGCCTGTTTTGCACGATCTCCTGTAATCTCAAAACGAGATTCCTCTCTTATTAATTCATGATTGTAGATTAAGAATAGGTTCAACCAAGATCCGTTAATGATCAGAAATCATGAGCTACGCAGTCTGAGCAATTCTTTGCTGTTTCCGCACATGGGCATTCAGACCCCATACAGACAATCTGCTGGCAGATGCCATCGCCACACTGATTTTTACATAGCGTATTGCCACCCTGTGGATCTACCTTTATGGCACCTTCTTTTGTAAAGGTCTTCCCATCTTTTGATAGGCATTTAGGTGGAAATGTTTTCATGATTTGGCCACCTGAAGCGATGCAAAGGTCGTAGTCCCCGATCGGTTGTGGTTCGTGTGGAAGAGCAGAGCATCCAACCGCAGGAATAAGGCAGATCAATGATAAAAGAATAGAGTGAACTATTCGCACAGAGAATCCATCATTAAGTTCATAAATATTGTAACTAGCTTGTTTCTTATCGAACAAAGGTTACTCTTGTCGTAAAAACGGCGCAATAGATCTGAGAATATCCTCAGACTGAGTGGGGAATGTTGTAAATTTCGTAGCAATTAGCTTGAGGGACCGCCCCTCTCTGAGAGTTATTCTTCGGCTCAATGGTAAGGGCTCGCTATTTTTTGATCCGATTGCAGGCAGAAAACCACGCTCAATTCCCAATACGGAATCACTATTAATCTCTAATTCAGGGAAATCAGCATGAAGATCTTTGAGACTTATTTCGAGACATCTTGCATCGGATAGCTCTATGGTTTCCCATGAATACCAAGTCCCTACACATCCTTCATCTTTTCTAGGTGTGAAAAATAGAGCTCTATTTCTTCCTTTTAGTGCCAAAGCAAACTTAGGATCGATATATCTTTTGAGCTTTATGTTCCATGCGGAACACCATTTAACTGTAGGAGGTAATTTTAAGGCTCCTGATATGGAGGTTGTCATGAATCCGGTTGTATCAAGAACTATATCTGCTCGTATTGTATTCCCCTGTTCAGTAATTACTTCACACCAATTCTCACTCTTTGATATCTTTGTCACAGGAGAGTTTTGAATAATTTCAGCTCCAAGATTACGAGAGTCGCTTGCTAAGGCTTGAAAAAAACCATCTTGATCAATGATTTGATCATCCCACCACTGGAGTGCTCCATGTTTGAACCTATCTGGCAAAGGAAGCCCTAGATCTAGGTATTTGGATCGATTAATGACAGTGGTTTTATACTGCGATCCTCTTTTTGATATGACGTCGTAAAAATAGCCAGCTATTTTTACAGGAAGGTAGCTTTGTAGCCCAAATTTATTTATGGGAAGTAAGCATGGTAATGGAGAGATGAACTCTTTAAAGTGTTCTCGAATATATCTCTGAGCTTTAACTGATTCATTCACTCGTTTCAGATCAAGGTTCTGAAGATATCTAAATCCACCATGTACTATTCTGAGAGAGTTAGCAGATGTGGCAGAGGTTAATTGGCGACCTTCAAGTAAGATAACATCTAGGCCATGGATTGCAGCAGCTCGCGCTAATCCAAGTCCAGATATACCTCCCCCAATAATTGCGATATCAAAACGCGCACTCATTTGGGATGTGTATCATATACGGACTAAGAACGCATCGCCAGACTATTACCTACGCGTTAGATCTAGCCCAGATCTCAAAAATTCACTGAGATCGCTTACATCCTGTGCAGAAACCTGTCCGGCATCCTTTAATTGATTTGCAATATCGATAATCTTTTGAGTATGAGAACCTGGTGAGCCTGCTTCACGTCTAGCTATTACGAGCATTACCTGCCTGAGTTCCTCTTTCTTGATATTCTCTGGAATTCGCGAGTTTTGATATTCCCGCATTATTTCCACTGGATTAAATGGCTCTCCATTATTTAGATTTTCTAACTTTAAAAGTTCATCTTCTAGTTTAGTAACAGCGACATCACTATTAATTCTGTCAAGGCTTGGTAATGGGACAGAGACTCGTCTGTTATCTATCTGTAGAACCAACATCTGTCCACCACTTCTATCGTTATTTGCGACACCAAGATTCTTTACTGTAGCACCATCTGGAAATTTTAGTGCGGCTTGTAATGCAGCCCTGAACTCAGGGTCTGTTTCTGGATCTAGATCTCCTAACTTCAAAGGTTGATCTGAAGCGGCAAGTTTATCAGTTATGAATTTACGGAATGGCTCTAGGTCTTTTAAAGGAGTTGTTAGTGCTCCTTCAAATTTGACAACGTCATCCCCTTTCTTCTCGATAAACGATATATACTGTGGTTCTCCACTGGTTTGAATTCCTAATAATTTAGAGTCTTGAGCTATATGTCCACCAAATCCAGCAACAGGAAGATCTTGCTGTGTTCCATCCGGAGTTTTTAAAATCAAACGACTGCCATACAATCCATTCTCATCTGTTCTTGTAACAAGAGCGATAGTTGATCCAGCAGGAATCGCTAAATTAGTCCCATCTGGTAAGGTAATGCTGTTGTCTTTATTTGTTTGCCCAATTTTAGAAATTTTTTCATTTGGCTCCAGATCTAAAGATGCTGGTGGTTGTCTATCTATGCCTCGTCCTCGATCACTTTCATAGCGTTCTGTCATGGAACCTGATCTTCCCTGACGTTGAGCCTGGGCACGGTCATATCTTGAGGATCCTTGTCGGGCATCAGCTAAATCTAATTGTCCTGGTTCAGCACGTGTTCCACGTTGTAGTTGAGAAAGCTCAGACATATAGCTCCTTGAATATTTGTCCTCATCTCCCTAATCAGCAGGACCATCTCTTTTGCTTCAAGTAAAGTGAGCTTTGTTTAGAACAGCTGTTTCTATCAGAAGGTAATACAGAATCATTACTCTCTTTTAGTGGGATCTATTGGAGAGGTATAGAGATGAAAAAAGCAATTCTCCTGCGTAAACAGCCAGTTGTAGAGGGTCGTTTAGATCTTAGGCGATCCATCCCCAATCTGCCAAAGCGTCCGTATAAGGTCTGGGAAGATCGGGTAGTATCAGCACTTAGAAAGTTAGCAAATGAAGAGATCTCTAAGGTTGATTTTGACCTCAGCTCTGGAAAGCATTTTATCGTTAAGTTAGCAGATGGAGCTACAGCTCCTTTTAGGCACTTTATAGCAGTATTTCCGAAAGAGTTTGGAAAGCCATCAGAAAGCGAATTGGCTGAGATGGCTGGAGCTTGTTGTATAATCGGACGGCGATTAGGGATGATTAATCGCGGATCAGAAGAGTGTTACACAATATCTAAGAACGGAGCATCGACAGGAAGCGTTCCTGATATAGAACACTTTCATATCTATCTATTTAGCTCTCGAGAAGAGAAGATCCGCTTTTATTACGAGAACGTAGTAAAAGCTATGAATGGGTAATTTTATGGTTTAACAAAAAACCAGATATCGCTTGAGATCGGTGTGCAAAATCCACGAATCGCATTTTTTATTGAAAACTCTTCCACTGCTTTCTGAACTCCTTCCCAATGATAGTCATGGCCAGCAAATAAACCGCCAGATCTGACCTTTGGATACCATGCAGTGATATCTTCAGTTACAGCTTCATATGTATGGAGTGCATCAATAAAAACAAAATCTAAAGAGTTATCTGCAACATGTTTAGATCCGTTCACTGAATAATCCTTAATGATCTGAGCACGGTCTCCAAAGATTGAGAGCTTCTGACGTGCCACCTTTTCTTGATGTGACATATGTTCAGCTGTTCTCTCTGGTTCATGCTGATTGTAAGCAAGCCATGGATCCACACATGTTAGAGTAAGATTTGGAAATTCAGCTAAGAGATATGACGAGGTATCTGCTGATAACACTCCGATCTCCGCTCCTCGACCAATTTGAACTACACCACCCTGCTTAAGCAGGTTACGTAAGACATTATAATTCATTGATCCGACTGGGGTTTCTGATAATAGCATAGATATCTCCCTAGATTGCTAGAAGTTAGATGCCTGTCATAACAAATAGGATCTTATTTTTTGACCTTTGTTAAGTGCTTCCAACTAGCTATATCGCGTTAGGTTTATGACTTGATATCTAGAATTTAAGTCAAGAGTAG
>CAZTER010000084.1:0-7011 GCA_964612045.1 uncultured Bdellovibrionales bacterium | reverse complement strand
TAGATCCAGTAAGAGCAACCAATAGTGGCGTTTCTGAACTTTTAGGCATATACTTTCTTCCAAAATCTAGGAGTTTTCACCCTAAGATATCTTCATATGGTGTGATATGTCGACAGATAACGATAGTTTAGAGCAAGGTTCTTTAAAGGATAGTCCAGCTAACGACAAGAAAGATGTCGAGCCAAAAGCTAGTGAGGCTAGGGTAGAGAGGAATCGAGGAACAGTCGATGATATCCTTGGTCCAGGATTAATCGAGCAAGCGAGATATTGTAGCGATAAGCTTAAAGGCTTAATTGCTGGAAAGGTATTAATTTCTTTGCACGACTCTGGAAAGAATTTCTTGGTAGATTGGACTCAAGATCAGATCGTTTCTTCTCAGGTTTCTGGGAAGGCGGATCTAGCTACTCATGGTGCTGAGTGTGGCATCTTTCTTTCTGAAGGTGATTTAAAGAGAATTCAACGTGGAGATCTGAATCCTCAGATCGCTATGCTCTCTGATAAAATAAGGGTCGAAGGAAGAAAATCATCGGCTATTTATCTCTTCAATTTGATAGCACCAAGAGCTGAAGTCGCGCGTTAGTTTAATCGGAGTTAGTTGTGCGTTTAAATTGGGTAGAGTCTGATCTCATGGGCGAGCTTCATGCTCGCAAGTTAGAGTTGCTTAATCAAGGTAATGAAGTGATTGATCTTTCTATGATCAATCCAGATATTCCTCCATCAAGATTAATGCTTGATAAATTAATGGAAGCAACGGTTCGTCCAGTTAATCATAGATATGCTGTAGCTCGTGGAATTAGAAAGCTAAGAGAGGCTATCGCAATTAAATATAAGAATGCTTGGGAAGTGCAGATAGATCCGGAAAGCCAGGTCTGTGCTACTATGGGAAGTAAGGATGCAATTGAGCATGTCTTAATGTGTTTGGCTGCCGATGGCGATAGTGTTTTAATGGGGATTCCAGCCTATCCAGCTTTTGTTTCAGCTGCGCTTTTAGCTCGATTAAAACCGACTTTCTTTGAGATCTCTTCAGATGAATCTGTGATGCTTGAGTCGATTTCTAAGGCTGTCGCGCACCATAATCCTAAAATTTTATTATTAAATTTCCCAAATAATCCGACTGGAATAGCAGTTAGTAGAGATTTTTATATTCGCCTAGCTGATATTTTAGGAGATCGAGATATTCATGTCGTAAATGATTTTGTTTACGGGGAGATGATGTTCGATGGAAGTCCAGGAGTTAGTCTTTTATCTGTAGAGGGACTTAAAGGACGAGCATCAGAGATCTATAGTATGTCAAAAGCATACTCAGTTCCAGGATGGAGAATCGGTTCTCTCGTAGGAGATCCAGGTCTTATTGCTAGGATGGCCGCATTGAAAGCTCACATAGACTACGGCATTTTTCTTCCCTTGCAGTATGCGGCAGCAGCTTGCTTAACCAGCGATCTTAAGCAGGTAAAGGTTGTTACAGAACAATATAAAGAACGCTCTCAGCTTTTATGCGATGGGCTTAGACGTCGAGGTTGGACGGTTAGAGATCCTGACGCTGGATGTTCTGTTTGGTGTAAAATGCCGAAGAGCGCCAAGTTTACTGAGCAATTCGCCACAGATCTTTTAAATCACGGTCAGATTGCAGTATTGCCAGGAGCTGTTTTCGGAGGAAATGGTTTAGCAGATGGCGCTTTGTCAGATCGGAGTAATATCTTGGATGGGATGATTCGATTAGCATTAGTTCAACCAGTTTCTCGTCTTAGAGCAGTGCTTGATCGAATTGACGAGATTAGTTTTAGTGGTTCTCCTGAGACTTGTTCTTTAGCGTAAGTTACTTATTAGTGGTTACAGCGTGTTGGGTTAGTGGTGAGTAGAATTTTATTATGAACTACCGAGCTCTTACATTTTCCCTTTTTAGCCTAATTAGTGTTTGTGTAGGATTCTCTTCTGAAATTGTAGCTGATGATCGGCAAGGTTGTAGTGTCGCAAGTGAGATGATTCAGAAGGGGATGGATAGTAAAGAGGATCTCTCGGTTAGAGAAAAGATATTTAGAGACGCATTAGTGAAGTGTCCGAAAATGAGTGAAGGTCACGCTGGCCTCGCGAATATTCTGAAGGGCCTGGCAAAATTTGAAGAGTCTATAAAAGAGTATTCAGCAGCTATCGATTTAAATGATCGTATTGAATACCGGTTGGGGTTGGCATCTGTTTTCTTAGCTAGTGGTAATTTTGAAAACGCAGATCGTGAACTAGATCTTGTTCTATCGAAGGAATCAACAAATCTTCAAGCACGACAATTTAAAGCTATTGTAGCAGAGAAGAAAGGGGATATAGCTGGAGCTATTGCGGAGCTTGAGAAAGCCATAGAAACAAATACACAAGATGCACTTAGTCATTACAATTTGGGAGTTCTTTTTAGTAAGAATGGAGATCGTCGTAGAGCTGCAACCAGTTTCGCAGAAGCTTGCAATTTAGATGGTAAGGATAGTGAGAGTTGTTTGAATGCTGGTTCTACTTTTGTCTCAGTTGGAGATTTAGATCAGGGCGTAGTTTTTCTTGAGCGAGCTATAAATCGTGACAATAAAAACGATAAAGCAATAACGGCATTAGCTGTTGTGTTTGAGAAGCTTGGAGAGTTGGATAAGGCAGAGCTAAATCTAAAGCGAGCACTCTCGGTAACCTCTGACAGTGTAGATGTTTCCCGTAGTGTCGACATAAAAGTTCGCTTAGCTTCTATTCTTATTAGAAAAGGACAGGAGTCTTTGGCAGTAGAATCTTTAGCTCCTCTTTCGTTGCAGGTTTCTGGGAATCCTTCAATTTGGGCAACGCTAGGACTCGCTTATCTTGGTCTAGGAGATTATTCAAAAGCTGAATCTGCTTTGAAAGAGGTAATAAAGTTAGACCCAACCGATGCGGAAAGTCGTAATAATCTCGGAGTGGCGCTGCGAAATTTAGATAAGGAGTCAGAAGCCAAGGAGAGTTTTGCAGCAGCACTCTCAATACATCCCGAGCTTGAAGAGGCTAAAAAGAATTTAGCTGAGCTAGAAGAATAAATTTTTGCTTCACCTGATTATTTTTAATTTTCATTTAACATACTGAAATTGTTGCTAGAAGATTGTCTTAATGTTGGGTCTTCTATGCCAAAGAAGCTCTAAGTTAATGGTGTTTTACATTATCCTGGTGGTCTGAATTTGTGCTTATCCGTATATTAGAGGCAGGCATGATAATAACTTACTTATCTTGCCATGTTTTTTCGGTTTTCTGCCCCCAAGAAGTTGTTTCTTTCCGGGCGGTACTGTTTTTTTAGGTTTTGCTCCCGGGGAGATCCAATATGAAAGTAGTTCAGGCACCGTGCGAAAACGGTGATAGCGTTCAGTCATCACACTCTAAAGATGGAGTAACGCGTTTTCCTGCTCAGAGAGATCTCCGTGTTAATTTACGATTAGCGGATGTACCACCATCTTATAGTGAGAACATTGAGTTTTGGCGTGGAGATAGAGAGAGCGGATCTCACTCCTTGCATCATGCTATTCATTATCCAGTTAGCTACAGACCTGAAATTGCCTCTCACTGCCTAGATCGATTTTCAAAAAAGGGTGATGTTGTATTTGATCCTTTTTGTGGTTCAGGAACCACAGGATTAGAGGCGGCTATTAGAGGCAGGCTCTCAATACAAAGTGATAGGAATCCAGTCGCTGTAGAGATCTCTTCTTCTAAGCTAGCTCCAGCAGATTTGGCAGAAGTTACATTAGCTCTCCAATCTTTTCTAATTAAAAGGCCTGTAGAGATGGGGCCATATTCAGATCTCTTCTCACAGTTTTATCATGTAGATACATTTAGAGAGATCGTAAATCTTCGTTCTATCCTTGCTGAAAGAAATGATCGCGTTTCGCGCTTTGTTCGTCTTGTTGCTTTGGCGCTTCTTCATGGACATTCTTCTGGATATTTCTCGGCATTTTCTTCTCCAAGTGAGTCCGTTACCCCAGAAGAACAGGCAAGATTAAATCTGAAGCGTGGGCAGAAGCCTGAATATCGACCTGTTCTTCCAAGGATTTTACGTAAAGCAGCTGCATTATTGCGAGAAGGAATTCCTTCTTTTGTTCTTGGAACTCAAGATAAGCATGTCTGCAGGGTTTCTGATGCTCGTTCGTTGGAGTGGATGTCTCCATCGAGTGTTGATTTAGTTTTAACAGAGCCTCCTTGTCCAGGTATGCCACAGTGTGTTCGTGAGCAGTGGTTAAGATTCTGGTTCTTAGGTTTGCCTGCGAATGATCTTCATCGTGAACTCTGGTCTGGAATTGAGCTTTCAGATTGGCTTGGTTTTATGAATGAAGTATCTCTCGAGTTAGCCAGAGTGGTTAAAGGTGGAGGAAGGGCGATATTTCTTCTTCCAAACAGCCCAGAGTTGGGAGACCTAGGTAGTATTAGTAGACCGTTAATTAAGATGATAGAGCAATCTTTAGGTAGATTTTGGTATCCAGAGTGTATTCTTACGCACTCTGGACAAAGAAATGTAATCTCTCGTGGTCGCATCGGCTCAAATGAGAAAAATGGTGCTCAAGCGCTTGTAATTAGAAGACGGTAATACTCTTACTATTTAGAAGTTGTCTTGCATTTAGGCACTACTAGTTACTTTATACATCTCTGATTCCGGCTTGTGTTCGGACCAGGTGCTGTTTAATCTTGGAAGAGTTAACTTTAAAGGCAATGGCATGAGTGATCTTCGTCTCGCAAATCTTGATCAAGTTCAGATGAAAAATATCCTATCAATAAATTTTCTCAACAAAGCATTAAAAAATTATTTTTCTCATATGAGAAGAACGACTTTATTTTTGATATTATCTTTTATCTCTGTGTCTTTAGTAGAAGTTGCCTCTGCTTCTCCAGATATGAGCACTCAAGAGGAGGTTTATGATCCAATTGAGGCAGTAAATCGAAGTATATTTAACTTTAATGATAAAGCTGACATCTATGTTCTAGAGCCAGTTGCTAAAACATATGACGATGTTATGCCAGATGGAGTGCAAAGATCGGTTGGAAACTTTTTTAAGAATCTTAAATTTCCAAGATATTTTGTAGCTGATCTTATCCAGGGCAAGTGGTCGCAGATGCTTGATCATACCGGTAGGTTTTTAATTAATACTACTGTCGGAGTCGGCGGTCTTTTCGATGTCGCAACAGAGTGGGGGATAGAAGAAAATACTGAGGATATTGGGTTAGCTTTTGCCTATCATGGAGTCCCTGCTGGTCCTTATATAGTTTTACCATTCCTTGGACCATCTAATCTTCGTGATACAGTGGGAACTGTATTCGATTTTGCATTAGACCCGTTGATAATCTTTGGTTACTCGGATGTTCGTGCTGGGGTTAGAGATAGGATCTCATACCCACTAGGTACACTTAAGTTTGTTGATGCTAGAGCTGGGCTAATTGAGGCTGTTGATGCTGCTAAAGAAGGCTCGGTTGATTACTACCTATTTATGCAAAGTGCTTATTATCAACATAGATGGGGTGAGCTTTGGGATGGTTCTCCTCCAGAGGAAGATCAATTTTTATCTGAAGCAGAATAAGATTAAGGCCGGATATACTTTGTGAGGCATACTCCGTTTTAAAGACGGTATTTGCTTCTGGAGGTTATGTGGCTGATAATATTAAAGATAATTCCATGGTCTCAAAAAGCTTAAAGGCTAGATCTGATCGTGGAAACGTGGTCATTGTCCTTCTTCTACTCATGGTAGCTTGGTTTATCGTGGTAAACCTTCAATCTTGGATCCTCGATGTTAAAGAGGACCGAATGAGCGGATCTAAGTCAAAACAAGCGCAACTTTTAATGAAAAAAAGAAAAGCTCGTTATGCTGATCCAGCAGAGGCGGTAAGGATATATCAAAATCCTTATGAGAAGGTCTCTCGATAGTACGTATTATTTTATCGATCTAATTCCGAATATTTTTTTGCATTACCTTTAGATAATTCAACTGGATAACGAATCTCGTTTTTTTGCATCTTTGCTAGGAAAGCCTCCTCAAGTGAGATCCCCATATCTTTGGAGATAATTACAACCCAGTAGAGAATGTCAGCTAACTCATCACTTATCTCGGCTCGTTTTTCATTTACAATATTTGAAATCTCTAGATCTGATTTAAATCTAAAGATCTCTGCGAGCTCTGCTACTTCAATAGTTAGAGATAGAAGCATCTCTTTAGGGGAGTGAAACTTTTTCCAATCTCGCGCATCGCGAAATGCAGCAACTTTTTCGGCTATTTGATCTAAGTTCATACGGCACCCCATCCACCTATTTTTTTGACTGATGATCGCGAAGATAATAGAGCAAAGATTCCTCCGAATATTACCATAAATACACTCAACCACTGACCGCGAGTTAAGCCAAACATTTGAAATCCAATTCCTATATCTGGAAGGCGGTAAGATTCTCCGATGAATCTAGCGAGGGGGTAGATTATGAAAAAAGCTCCAGCAATAAATCCAGGTCTGCGAGGCACTCTCCAAAGTATGAGAAGTATTGCTAATATAGCGAACCCCTCTAAGAACGCTTCAAATAGCTGAGAGGGATACCTTCCGGGGATTGTTGGAAATAATAAGTTCAAGATTATCTGAGACCCGTCCTGAACTCTCTCTACGATTAAAGTGAGGATTCGTTCAAGTTGCCTAATGTCTCCACGATCAATGTAACTAAACCATGTAGCTCGATCTATTCCGATTGCTTCTACGGTTTTATCTAGAAGTGGAAGTCTTTCTCGAGCAACAATGGGCCATGATGTAATTTCAGTGGGGAACTTTACTGCGAGTTTGTAATCGGGCGGAGCAATTCGACCCAGTAGTTCACCATTTATAAAGTTCGCTATCCGTCCCAGGAATATTCCTGCAGTTCCTCCAATTGTTGTTAAATCTAGTAATGTAAGGGTGTTTAAGTTGTATCTCTTTGCGAAGAGGATACAGGCTACTATTAATCCAATAATTCCACCGTGACTTGCCATACCTCCTTTATGCAGAGCAAGGAGGCCCCAA